>NZ_PTFE01000106.1:0-24557 GCF_002936975.1 Bradyrhizobium sp. AC87j1 | reverse complement strand
GACCTGAAGTTCGACTATCCACGCGCCGAGACGGCGACCCACTACATGACCATGGCGATGGATCCCGACCTCGACCAGTGCGTGGTGCGCGCGTTGCGCGACATGATCGCGCTGCTCGGCGAGCGGCGAAACCTGTCGCGCGAGGATGCCTACACGCTGTGCAGCCTGGCCGCCGATCTCAGGGTGACCCAGACCGTCAACGGCGCCAAGGGCATCCATTGCATGATCGAAAAGGCGATCGTGCACGGCTGAGCCGGCCGCCCTTCCCCGACCTGTCGACGCCACGCCGCCGCCCGATGTTTCGCGCGGCGCGCCCGGCCATGCCGAACTTCTCCAGCGATTCCAACGAGCTGATGCACCGGCCGAGCCGGGATTTGACTTCCACCCCCGAACCTAAATAGAGTCTTAATCGTTACTTTTATGTACCCGAGTAAGAGGCTAGCGTTCGGCCATGGCCACCGAAAAAGCCGAGACTGACCGTATTCCCGTAACCTTGGCGCTCTCGACCATCACCTACCTGGAGAAGCTGGTGAGACAGGGCACCCACGGCACCAGCGTTCCCGGCGTCGCACGTACCCTGATCGAGGAAGGCATCCGTCTCGCCATCAAGGACGGGCTTTTGTCGATTCGCGACAACGGCAGAACGTGAGCGCGCGCCGAACGTGAGGCGGACGGATCTCGGAAGGCGGATGGCCACATCTGCAACCTGGGACCGTGACACATGCCTGTTCTCTCACCAACGTCTCCACCGACCTGTTCTGCGCCGACGTCTTCCTCAAGCACTTATTCCGCGACGACTTATTCCTCAAAAACCTGGACCGACGAGCGCATCGAACTTCTGAAGCGGCATTTCGAGGCCGGCCTCTCCTGCCGCGAGATCGCCGCCGACATCGGCGTCAGCCGCAACGCGGTGATCGGCAAGCTGTCCCGCCTCAATCTCACGCGCGGCCGCACCATCGACGAGCGCAAGGTTCAGGACAGGCCGGCGCGGGCGCCGAGAGCCGTGCCGCGGCTGCAATATGAGATGCTCGCCACGATCTATGGCGACACCGACGCACCCGTGGCCACAGGTCCGATCGACGACGCCAATCGCTGCTCGCTGATGGAGCTGGCCGAGAACCGCTGCCGTTGGCCGATCTCGACGCCGGGCGCCGAGGATTTCTGCTTCTGCGGCAATGCCGCGCCCGACGCTCAGCCCTATTGCGCCGGCCACAGCCGCCTCGCCTACCGGCCGAACTCACGCGCCCGCGTGATGCGCGGTTAGTATCTGTTTGACGCGTTTTCTTGACGCGAACCGGTATCCACTTCGCTCGAAAACGCTGTGCCTCCCAAAAACGAAAAACCTCCGGCGGGGCATCGCCGGAGGTTTCTGGAGGCTTAGCGTGAAGCTAAGAGCCGCAACTTTCGTATTTGGCTTGGAGATATATAGCTTAGTAACTCATGTAAGTAAATAAATCTGAGGCGATTGAATCGCATAGCTCGTGTTCGCCGTCTGCACGGACGGACGGATTGCGAAGATCTCCGCAAACAAAAAGCCCCGGCGGTCTCCCGCCGGGGCCCTGTCGCATCGAGGGACGTTAAGCTTACCAGTTGCGCTGGGCGCGCAGCAACATGCTGTAGGTGTCCTGGTCCTTCAGCTCGTAGGTCGCCGCCGGCTTGGCGACGCCCGTCAGTGCTCCGGTCGTGATCACGCCCGAATACTTCTGGTCGAGATGGCTGTAGGTGAAGTCAGCCGAGAAGGTCAGGTTCTTCACCGGCGTCCAGCGGGTGATGACGCCGACCTGGCCGATGTTGAAGTCCGGGTTGCAGGTGCCAGTCAGGGTGGCGAACGCCGCGCTGCCGCAGATCAGGCCCTTCGCCGTGCCGCTGTAGTTGACCGCAGCCCACGCGCCGTAGAGCGCCGTGTTCCAGTACGGGCTCCAGTTGTGGGTGAAGGCACCCCGGAAGCCGTAGGTCTTGGTCAGCTCGAGCTGGCCGCCTGGTCCGAACACCGCGTCGGACACGCCGGCGAAGCCGATGCTCTGATACGCAGCATTCGAGCTGCCGAACATCGAGTAGCTGGTCGCCGCCAGCTCCTGGAAGTTGTAGCGGCTCGCACCCTCGGTGTAGACGCCCGAGATGTTGATCACGTCGCCGGCGCCGGTCGGGATGTTCTTGATGCCCAACGCGAGCTGAACGGCCCAGCCCCATTTGTCTTCGGGATGACCGGTGGTTTCGGTCGCACCGTAATAGGCAACATGGTTGTCGTGCGCGGCGACCGACGCCTGGAACAGGCCCCAGGCCTGCTCGACGCGAACCATGGCGACGAGATCGGGCGCGCGGGTGCCGCCGAGGTCGTTCGAGCCGTACGCACCGCCGAGAACGCCGGTGGTGGACATGCCGGCCGTGTTCCAGACGTTGGTCTGGAACACCTGCGTCTGGTCCTGCGCCGAGAATGCAGCCGTGATGCCCTGACCGAAATCGGCGGTGTAGGTGAACTGGGTCACGCCGTTGGTGGTGCCGCTGCCGCCGACGAGCTGGTCGAAATTGTTGCCGGGATAGTTGATCCAGGGCGCGTCGAACTGCGACACGGCCTTACCCATGGTGAAGCCGGCAAACTGGATGAAGGCGTAATAGACGCCGAGCGCACCGCCCGAGGTGTTGCCGTCGGTGCCGTTGATGTTGCCGCCGCTCGAGCCGGTCAGGCCGGTGCCGGCCGCGTTGAGGCCGATCGTGCCGCTGTACTGGGTCGCACCCGTGCCCGAACCGGTCCCGCCATAGCTGCCGGTCGTCCAGGTGAAGACCGCGTCGAAATAGGTGCGGACCACGCCGTACTCGGTCGCGGTGCGCGTGTCGATGTTGAGGTCTTCACGAGCGCGCATCGAGTAGTAGTTGGTGAGGCGGTTGTTGGCCGCGAACACGCCGTTGTACTGGGCGCTGTAGTTGCCGCCGGCGTTGAGCGCCACTTCGGCACGCACATAGCCGCCCAGCTTGATGCAGGTGTCGCTGCCCGGGATGTAGTAGAAGCCCGCGCCGTACAGCGTGCAGATCTTGACGTACTCGACTGCCTTGGCCTTGACCGGAAGATCGGCCGCCTGGGCTCCACCGACGGCGATCAGACCCGCCGCAGTGCCGAGCAAAAGGCTCTTCACCACTTTCATCTTAAAACCTCCAAGTTGCTCATTTTACGGAGACCGGACCGTGAGGCCCCCCAAGATCCCCGTCTCTATCAATCCGCTCGGCCGCTTTCGGACACACCCGCTTCGACGCGAGCAACGTGAGCGAACCACCTGCAACGGGACGATCGAGACCCCCCACCGTCAGGAACTAATATGCCTGCGTCGTTCGCTAATCAAAATACTTTATTAAGTCATCTTTCCGGTTTTCGCTAAACCTGTGCCCCGCGCGCAACACCGGCGCCGGGCCAATCGCTGAGCTGATCATCTTTGTAGTTTTAGTGACGAAATTACCCTGCCCTGCACTTGCGTCAGAGCAGGCTTGCGTGGACTATGGCCCTCCACGAACACCGGCCTGAACAATCGGTTCACGGGAGTGACGCTGTGTCCGCGACGAGGAAAGAAGGAGCGCGCCTGCGCTCGATCGGCAATCTGGATATCATCAGACGCTTCACCTGGGAGATATCGTCGATCAACATGTATCTGGAGGAGCTGCGTCAGTTCTGGGCGAAGACGCTCGGCATCAGCGGTCCGCAATGGCTGATCCTGATGGCCATCTCCGACCTCGACAAGGACGACGGCATTCCGGTCAACGTGGTCTCCAAGCTCCTCCACGTCGATCCGTCCTTCGTCACCACCCAGTCCAAGCTGCTCGAAAAGAAGGGCCTGCTCCGCCGTCGCCCCTCGCCGACCGACGCCAGGGTGGTCCGGCTGTCCCTGACCGACAAGACCCAGAAGCACATCGCAAGCCTCAACGAGCAGTACAAGACGATCCGCGAATTCGTCTTCCAGGAGTTCGACGAGAACGAATTGACGGAATTCACCGGCAAGCTGGCGACGCTGAAGAACCGCCTCCAGAAAGCCTGCGTCCGGATCTCGCTCGACTTTTGAAGCGTTGGTGCGGTGCTCAGATCCGCCGCGCGGCAGTGCTGAGCCGAGATTCGAGCCAATCGAAGATGTATTCGTTGGCAAGGCTCGGATTGTCCGCGTGGGCCTGCGCCGCGCCGGTCTCCGCCGCGGTGAACACCTTCAGCATGACATCCGAGGTGGCGAGCCGGGAGCTCTCGACGATCTGACGCGCCCGGTCGGCCTTGAGCCAGCCGTCCTCGCCGAGCGTGATCAGGACCGGACAGTCGGCGCTGGAGGCCATCAGCGGCGCATGCGGCACCGGCACGATGCTGACGTCGCTCATCGCGAATCGGCTGGCAAAGAAGGCCCGCTCGTGCAGGTCCCACAGCCCGCCGTCGCAGACGGCGGCGGCAAGCCGCGGCTCCTGCAACACCGCACGCGCCACGAAGGACGAGCCCCAGCCGTCGGCGATGATCCCGACCCGGGCGAAATCGATGTCGCCGCGCGTCTCCAGATAGTCCATGACACCGGGAATCGCGCTCTCGAGATCCCGCCGCCGCAACAGCGCGTCGAGATAGTCGTCGCGCTGGTCGCCGAGCAGGTCGAGCGCCAGCATCGAGAATCCACGCTCGCGCGCATGCGGCACGAGCTTGAACAGGAATTCCTCCTTGCGATGGCCGGGCTCGCCGATGCAGATCACGGTCGGAGCCCGTCCGCTTCCCGATGGCGCAGGAAGGAAGTAGCCCTGCAACGCATGTCCGTCGAGCCAGGGGATCGTCACGACTTCGCCGGCGGGCCCGCGCGCCGCGAGATAGCGGCGGGCGCATTCCTGCATCGCAAGCACGGCAACCCAGCGGCGCTCGTCGGCCGGGTCGAGCGGCATCGCCGCCGCACCGTAGTAGTTCATGGCGCGCAGCCAGTTGCGCTGCGCGCTCGCCATGTGGCCTTCAGCGAACGCGGCCTCGGCGCGCTGCCGATTGGCCTGCGCCAGCTTCTTCCACTCGCGATGCCAGGACCGGTCGTCACCGCGCTTCAGCTGCCGCGCGATCATCAGGCATTCGGCGATCGTGGCGCCGCCCTCCTGGGCCGCGGTCAAGAGCCGCGCAAATTCAGCGGAGATGTCCTCCCGCTCCGGGCAAAGGATCCAGTCGTCGGAGAGGCATGCGGGAATCATCGGAGCTACGCTCTATCATCGCGTTATCCCTGATTGAGTAGACTATTTCAATTGACCGACCAAGCAGCCGTGCACCGAATGAGAGCCGTTCGAGATCACCATCGCTTGAACGAAACGGTCCCCTCGCATGCGTGACATTCCAATTGGTCATAAGGCGATAAACATTGGCAGGAGGTGGCACGTACAATTACCTGCGCGCCTCTTGCCATGATGATTATCATACCTATATCGGCGCGCCTTTCGAGGCGATCTCAACCGAGCCGCCAGCCGACCTCCTGCGTAAAACTTTCGTAGAAGGCGCGGTCGTAGGCCTGCTCCGGCGTGGCGCGCACGCGTTCGTCGAGTCGCCCAGCGTCCTCGCCGACGAGGATGCGCCAGCGCTCCGCCTTGACCCCGTCGAGGATGATCTTCGCGGCTTGCGCAGCCGTGGTCGGCGCATCCTCCAGGAAGCTGCGGGCGCGCTCCGCGAACGCCGCCTGGATGTCCTCGTCCGACATCTTGTCGGCATCCGGCACGCCGGCCGCGACCATCCGCTTGCGGGTCAGCACGACCTCGTCCGCGTTGAGCCGCTCCGATCCGTCGGCGCTCTGCACCTTGCGTGAATTGGAGACGATCGAGGTGCCGATGTGGCCGGGCATCACCACCGAGCATTTGACGTGCGGCGCGTGCAGGCGAAGGTCGTTGATCAGCGCCTCGGTAAATCCCTTCACAGCGAACTTGGCCGAGCTGTAGGCGGTGTGCGCCTGCCCCATGCCGATCGAGGCCCAGAAGCCGTTGACGCTCGCGGTGTTGACGATGTGGGCCTCGTCCGCCGCGACCAGCATCGGCAGGAACGTGCGCACGCCGAGATAGACGCCGCCCCAGCAGATGTTGAAGGTGCGCTCCCATTGCTCGCGCGTGTTGGTGAACAGGCTGCCGCCGCCGCCGATGCCGGCATTGTTGAACAGCAGGTGGATCCTGTCCGTCTTCTGCTGCTCGGCGAGCTCATCGCGAAAGCGCTTCAGATGATCCTCGATCGAGACGTCGGCGACATGCGTCGTGATGCGCAGGCCCTGCGGCAGCTTCTCGACCTCGCAGAGCCGCTTGGTCTCGGCCATCGCCGCCTCGGAGACGTCGCACATCGCGACATTGCAGCCCTCGGCCACGAGTTGCCGCGCGAGTTCGCGCCCCATTCCCGTGCCGCCGCCGGTGATGACTGCGATCTTTCCTGCGAAATCCTTCATGGGACTTTCGGCCCCTCCCTTGTCGGTATGTTTCTTCGTCATCGCGCACTCACTGGAGCGCGCACGAAATGTAGCAGCGCCGCATCCGCAAATGAAAGCGGATCGGCGAGGCAATCTTCGGCATCAGTTATTTCGGCGCGCGGACTATTGGCAGCCCCGGTGCAGTCGCTACGCGGTTGTTGCATGTGAGGCAGCCTCGCCCGCGGCACATCCTTCGACACGCCCGCCGTTGGCGGGCCCTCAGGGTGAGGCGCTTGCTCAATCGTCGCCGGAAGCACACGCGATAGCCCGGCGTTGCGAGAGAGCGCCCGCGGCGCTTCCGCCGCAGTCGGGGCAAAAGTGCCCGGTTCCCGTATTTGTCCGGCTTCGGTTTATGTGTAATTTTTTTACAATCCGAATCGTCAAATGGACTCCGGACGCTGGGTCGAGTCGGCCAGGCCAGCGTGTTGTTTGCGTGTCACAGGCTCTGGCACTCCGCTTGCATCCTCTTCGTGGTCTGAAACTACCGATGAGGTGACAGGAATGTTCGTGACCGTCGTTGCCGTGCTCTGCCGGCTGAGTGCAGCCAGCTCAGGCAGTTGCATCGAGGAAATCGTGACCGACAGCAACATGACGCCCGAGATGTCATTGATGCAGTGTGCGATCGGCGCACAGGCGCCGTTGGCGAAATGGATGGGCGAGCATCCGATCTATCACGCCAATTGGCGCCTGGATCGGTACAAATGCGTGCCCGGCCATTACGAGATCAAGGGCCACGCCTAAGGCCCCGCAAAACTACTGATCCGAAGACTACGGATATGAGGAAACGCCCGGGGGCCGCTTGTCCCTTCGCGGGCACTGCCAGCGCCAAGCCCCAGCGAGGCGGCGCGCGCCCTGTGACCACGGTCACACGCTTCTCCCATCACGCCACCGCGCGCATGATGAGCGCCCGCGCTTTGCGCCCCTCCGGCGTCGGCATCAGCGCGTAATTGTGCGGCTGGTCACGCAGCAGATGCAGATCGACCGGCACGCCCACGGCCCTCGCCCGCTCGGCGAGATCGACGCTGTCGGGGTAAAGCAGATCGCGCGTCCCTGCGAAGATCGTCATCGGCGCGAGGAAACGGAAACCGCCATTGAGCGGGCTGACGAAGGGATGACCGATATCGAGCTCGCCGGCGTAGAGCCGCCCCGTCTCGACGATGCCCGGAATGTCCTGGATCGGATCGCGCGCCGCAATCGCGAGCTGCTCCGGGCGGCTGACCGATGCATCAGCCGCCGGCGAGATCAGCACCATCTGGTTCGGCTGCCGATGACCGCGATCGCGCAGCCATTGGCACGCGGCGAGCGCGAGGCCAGCTCCGGCAGAATTGCCGACGACCGTGACCTTTGCAGCGCCGGCATCCTCCAGCAGCATCCGCAGCAGCTCGCCCGTCGCCGGCACGACGTCCTTCGCGGTGGCGCGCGGCGCCAGCGGATAGATCGGCACGACGCAGACGACGCGCGCCTTGCGCGTCATCTGGCCTATGAGGCGCCAATGCGCCGGCACGATCTCGTTGATGAAGCCGCCACCGTGCAGGAACATCACGAAATTGCAGCCCTCATGCCCCGACGACGGCGCGGTGTAATAGACTGGCCAGCCGCCCATCTTCGTCAGCGTCGCCTCGACACCACGACCAAGCCCCGTCGGCTCGAACGAGGCCGGCTGCAAGGCGAGCTTCTGCACATGCGCGTGCACCGCTTCGGCTGATGCCAGCTGCTGCTTGTAGGGCAGCAGGGCGAGCAGCGCGTTGAAGCCGCGGCTCTGCAGGCTCGGCCCGGGCTCGCGGCTCCGGGGTGCGCAAAGATCTGGACAAAACTGCAGGGCCGACACGATCCTTGCGATGCTCATGGTCAGTTCTCCGCCTGGCTGGGCATCCATATGGCGACGAAGAGGCTTGCCGACAGGTCGCCATATGCGCGTATAATGCGAGCATTCGCTCGCTTTTCCTACTCGCATTCGGATCGCAAAGCCCATGGCGCGAACGCCGCCGACAAAACCCCGGAAAAACGCCTTGCAGGCGCGATCACGCGCCACCGTCGACGCGCTGGTCGAGGCGACCGCTCGCATTCTTGTCCGCGACGGTTTCGAGAAGGCCAGCACCAACCGCATCGCCGAGATCGCGGGCGTCAGCGTCGGCTCGCTGTACCAGTATTTTCCGAGCAAGGAGGCGCTCGTCGCCGCCGTGATCGATCGTCACAACGAGGAGATCATGGGCCTCGTCCGGACGGCGCTGACCGAGGTCGCCGACCTGCCGATCGACAAGGCCGTGCGAAAACTCGTCAGCGTCGCGATCGAAGCCCACCGCATCGACCCGAAACTGCACCGGGTGCTCGCCGAACAGATCCCGCGCACCGGCCAGCTCAAAGACGTCGAAGCCTTCAACCGCGAGGTCCAAACGTTAGTACGAACCTATCTCGAAAGCCGCCGCAAGGAGATGCGCAAGATCGACCTCGATGTGGCGACCCTCGTCTGCGTCAGTTCGATCGAGGCGGTCGCGCACAACACGGTGCTGAACGGACCCGAGATGCTGTCGCAGAAGATGGTGCGGACGCTGGTGGACGAGACGACGCGGATGGTGGTGGGATATTTGAGGTAGGTAGCCCTTACAGAGATCTGATCCGAGGCTCAAAAATGATAGTTCACGCCCACTCGCGCCACGTGGAAATCCGCCCGGCCGAAATTCGCCGTGTATCTGGACAGGTTCGGGCCAATGCCCGTTGCGAGTGCGTTGGCCGTCACTGACGATTTGCCGAGGTCGACGTAAAGATATTCGGCCTTGAAGCTCCAACGAGGCGCAAAGCGCCATTCGCCGCCTCCACCCAGCGTCCAGCCGGTCTGAATGCGGGAATTGCTCCCCGTGAAGCAAGTCAATCCCGTTGTACAGGCAAATGAAGTGCCGCTGACGGAGATACTGAAGCCTGCAGGCGGTCCGTTTACGATGTAGTCGTCAAATGTCGCGACCCGACCAAAAGCGAAGCCGCCGGTCCCATACAGAAGAACGCTAGGCGAGACCAGCGCCCCCAGGCGCCCACGAATACTCCCCCACCAATCAATCTTTTGCTCGGCCGAGATGGTCTGTGTGAAAGCTGGGGCCGAAAGCGGCACCGTTTCGCGACCGCTTCCGCGCAAGCTGGATGCGCTCAAGTCACCTTCAACGCCGACGAGCCATTTGCCACCCAGCTGCCAATTGTAGCCCGCTTGCAAACCTCCCGTTACGCCATTCATCGAAAAATCGTGAGCGCTGAGAGCAACCTGCCCCGCAAACGGAGCTACAAGCGGAACTCCGGGATTGAAAAGGAAAGCGGAAGCGGCGTCACTCGTAAAACCCACAGACCGGTTTGCCCATGCGCCGCCAACGTTGCCGCCTACATAAAATCCCGTCCAGCTTGGGCTAGAGTCGCCCGTACGCGCTTTCGTGAAAAATGAAGGGCTTTGGTCAGCAGCTTCCGCCCCCGACGCGACACTCGCCAAGACTGCTACAGCGGCCAGCACTCTTCTCACGGGACGCCCCCTTCGCGATTCCAAACGCGCCCGAAATTCTTAGATCATGTTGACGCTGCACGCTGTGACGCAAGGGCAACACTCGCGGAACGTTGCAACCCGCAAACGTGCGGCCCGCGGTAAACCCGCCCGAAAAGGAATTTGATTCTTTGAAAAATGGTCGGAGCGAGAGGATTTGAACCTCCGACCCCTAGTCTCCCAGGCGGAGGCAAGTCACTAAAAGCATTGAACTAAATTGCAAACCGGCACCTCCCGACCCCATTGGTAGTCCAGCGCTATTTAAGCCGGGTGTAAACTCGCTTCCGGCCCACTTGCGAACCACAAACACCATGATACATAAATATTGTACATTTCATACTAATCATAGGATACATGCATGTCTGACGGGCTCTACCTTTCGGCGGCGACCTTCAAGAGGTTCTCACCAGCCACCCGATCGGAAATCCTGGGTGCGCTCGGGATCGGTCATGCCCACGAATCGGGCTCGGATTCGCAGGAACACTCCGGTACGTCAGCGACCCAGTTTTCCTTGAACGAGATGCGAAAGTTTCTGGACGGGGTGAGCGACAAGACCCGGCTTCTTTTAACCGAGATCGCGCGGGCAGAGGCGCGCTTCAATGTGGGCAAGGTCCTCAAAAAGCTGGGTTGGGAGCTCAGCGATATTCGCGGCATTCTGGCTGGCATCACCAAGCGCTCGCGGACCATCTCAGGGAACCCGCGCGCGGAGTTCTTTGCATCCGTCGCTTGGGATGACGACATCAATAAAGCGGTCAGCGAGATCCACCCGACCACGCATGCCGCGTTGCGAGCGCTCCTGCTCAGCAAGAACAGTTGACCTCTACTCGAGATGTTTCGCTAAGCAACCAGCCAAACAGGGTGAGCAAAGTGACGACTGAAACAGACTTAACCGTCGCCGTAGCGACGGAGATCGCTAAACAGCTTCCCGTAAAGGAGGCGCTTGCCCCTCCGGCTCGGCAAACGGGCGAAGTTTTGCAGGACATTGTCAAGACCGTGCAGCTTGCGCTGGCGCCGATCCAGCTTGCAGGCGCCCTGCAGGACCGCCTTCGACATTTCCTAGACAATTCGGTGCGACGCGTTCCAGAGGCGCACCGAATCACCCCGCCGCCCCAAGTGCTTGGGCCCATTATCGAGGCAATTCGGTACGAGCCGGAAGGCACAGACATTGACGCCATGTTCTCGGAATTGCTCTCGGCCTCTATGAACGAGGCACGGATCCAGGACGTGCATCCCGCGTTCGCGTCGATAATTAGATCGCTGTCGTCTGATGAGGCCAAGCTCCTCAAGGCGCTCGCGGCCGGGCCGATCGGGCTAATCTTCACGCAAAGGCTGGACTACGGGCGTTCGCTTTTCGAGCGTGCGGTTATTGAGAAACTCGACCTGCCGGACGGCCTAGCGCATCCCGAAAACGGTCATACCAGCCTCACCCGCCTGGTCCAGCTCGGCTTGATTTCGGAACAACCGGTACGCGCGGGCGACCCCATCATCACCGATGGCAAGCAGACGGGACTCCGGACATTCAGCGAGTATTTCCTGACGCCGTGGGGGAAGCAGTTCATGCGCGCCGCAGCGCCGGTGAATGACGTTTAAGAAAAGCTCCATCCGCACCCCTGCAATGTTCTGATTGTGAACCACGCCACCCTGCCCCAGGTATTTGATCTGTGCCTTTTATTCTGGAACAGGGTCGGCCGGTGGCAACCTGGGAGCCAGATCGAGGGCCCAGACTGCGGCCCTTGCAGAAAGCTGGCCTAAATTTTCGAGCTCCACAGGACCTTCGATGATCTCGATGACGGGCGCTTCCTTGAGTACATCGGTCACAAGGTAGATATAATAGCGAGGACCATGCACGAGCGCTGCGGCCCACTCATTGGCGGTAATCAAAAGCGTATCAATTTTCGGTCCGACGCTCGCTTTCACCTCAATGTAAATCGTCTCGCCGGCAGCGTTACGAGAGGTGATGTCCCATCCAGGGGTTTCACCGTCCCTCGCAAGCCACCTTACGTCTGTCTCATCAAAACCGAGCCGGAGAACTCTCTGGATCTCGTAGTCGAACACGATCTGCTCGCCGGCATCTCCGACCTTTTTTGACTCCTTCGACAAACGATAGCGTCCGTTTCCTGAGCCCGTCGCTCTAGTTGGGCGCGGCGGCCTGGGCTCGAAGATTCTGACTTCTGGCAACGCCTGTACTTCGGCAGGCGCAATTTCCGCCTCGAGGAGCTGCTGCAAATCAGGCAGGAGCGGATTAGTAACGAGGTTCCTATACACTTCCAGCATGTACACGTAGTGGTCGACGAGCTGCGCCTCGTCCGGCAACGCATCCAAATCGTACTCTATCGTAGCGATGCTCGATTGCTCGTAGTCGTAATGCATCCGGTCGCTGGGCTCAGCGGCCAGATTCAACGGTTCGAAACGAAGCAATCTTCCCGGCGGTATCAATCTGCCAAGGTGTATCGCGGCGGCTCGAAGCGCAAGATGACGCTCCTGCACGTTGCCGAAGTATGCCGCGAACTGGGTGGTGCCGAAGGCTAGAGATAGATAGAGCCGCCTCAGGTCTATTGAGAAGAGATAGACCAGATAGAAGCCTTGGGTTGCCGAAGTCGTGACACTACGGTCAAACGTTGCCACCCACGGCGCAGCGGTGATGTAACCTTTACCTGTGGAGCCTTCGATGAGGTAGGAGCGCCCGAGATCCGCGTGCCGCTCGAGTTCTTGAGGAAAATTCCGAACCACTCGCGTGTATTCGACGTGCGTCTTCGATACCTTCCCTGTCTCTCGGTAAGCTGGCCAACCCGCTCGCACCTCGTTGATAATTTCGTTCAGGCTCACCTGATTCCCTTCTGGCGATTCCGCACAATGTGTCCATCATGGCCACCGAGAGGTGTTTGACAAGCGGGTCAACGATTGGATCAAGCGCGGGCGATTGCAGTGCCCTGCCTAATAACCGGCGCATAAGCTCTACACTGATTGAAGAGGGAGGTCCCTTATTGCCTTCCACTGATGCTCTGCCGAGATGCCCGACCACCGATCCCGAGCCAAATTAGGCCGCCACGCGGTCAAGGGATCAAGGTTGCCGGATCTGGTAAAGAAGGCATTGGCGCCGTAGGACGATACTGCTGCCAATCCGTAGCCGGTCCGAGAGCAAAGTTTGGCGAGCGCTGTCAGCGAAGCCCCATGATACCAGCCCGAAGCGTGCTTCTGTAAACGGCTGAACCCGGGATCGTATGGAACGGTCACCGAGTTGGGCCCGAAGCTGGCGTTATATTCTACAGAGATGACCGACGGATTGACTCCGATCAGCTGCTCTAGAAACCAATAATCATTACCATCGACATCGATCGAGAGAATGCCGAGCGCTGCAAACTTTTCTCGAATGAAGTCGAGATTGTTCAGCGAGATAAAGCAATTGCGAATATCCAGCCACTTGGGCAGCAAGACTTTTGCGTCCTGCACCTGGTCGGCCGAACCGTCAATCAGCAGCCCCTGCCAGTTTGGGTTATAGGCAAACGCGGCGCAGTTGAAGGCGACCGGATGAAAGCCGAACTCTACGAACGTTCGCGGGGCGGACTCTTTGGCCACAAGTCCGCTCAGAATTTCGGTCTCATCCCCCTCGCCTCTCGCCCCCCGCAGGAAGCGTCTCGCACGATAATTTAGTCTTCGAACTTGAGGGATTGCCCTCAGAACCTCGCGCATACCGCACCGCAAATTGACACCTAAGCAACAATCAGCAATCTACTGAAACAATTTGCGGTTGTCTCGCTTTTAGTGGCCTTTGGCACGCGGGCTTTAGCGCGTCGTCGGGTCCGGCTCAGTTTTACGGTGAAATCGATGGGCGTTCTGCATACGATCGAGCATGGCTTTGTGAGGCCGGCACTGCGCCGAATAAGGCCGGCGAAGCGCGTCGTCCTTGGTGGGATCACGGTCGAGTACAAGAGCGAGCTCGATGGAGGCGGTATCGAGTTCGGCCAAGACTTCATCCCGTTTCTGCGCTCCCGTGGAATGCCTAAACAGCCTCGCCTCTTCGAGTGGTGCGCGGGACCGGCGTTCATCGGCTTTTCGATGCTGGGGCACGGTCTGTGCGAAACGCTGTGCCTGGCCGACATCAATCCCGCGGCGGTGACCCGCTGCAAGAACACGGTCAGGCTGAACCACCTTGAGGATCGCGTCTCAGTTTACGAGTCCAACAATCTGCGGAATATACCCAAAAGCGAGCGCTGGAACTTGGTGGTGAGCAATCCGCCCCACTTCATTGACCAGTATGAAGGAGATATCCGCGCTCACGACCCTGATTGGTCCATCCACCGGGAGTTCTTCAATACGATACACCCATACCTAGCCGACGACGGCGTGATCGTTCTTCAGGAGAACAATCGCGGTTCGACCGTTGAGACCTTCCGCGAGATGATCGACGCAGCGGGCCTTGAAATTGTGTTTACTCACGGCGACCACAAAGAGCTTACACGCGAGAGCGAGTTCTATTTTATCGGGATCATAAAGAAGGGCGCGAACGTCCCCAGTTGGGCCGCCAAAGTCTCCTGAAAAGCCTGAGACTCAGAGTGGTCGATGCCGCCCGCCCATGCCGAGCACATCCGCAGCGGACGGCAGACACGCCATTGTTGGTAATCGAACGATTGAATTTGCCAAGAGTATTCTGCTCATCCCCAGGGTTTTCCGGAATCCGGTACCACGATCCAGTAACGCTTACCCACAATGCCGTCCGGCGGCCGCGTCATGATGACAAAGCGATAGAGGTTGTGAGATGCGCGCTCGTTGAGCGACCAGAGCGACCGTTCGAGCTGGCGGAGCCGGCCTCCTGACAATTCGACGAGGATGGCCCGATCGTCATCCGCCGCTAGCGAGTTGCTGCGCATCAGCCGAAAGGTCTGCGCCCTCAGCTTGCCGTCGACCGGTTCGAAATCAAGCATCTCGACGACACGCCCATGCGGGCGCGGGCCGGCAGCGCTCAGCGCAGCCCAGACTGCGACTGGCGTAAACAGGAGGTGACAAGCGAACATGACGACCAGGGCAACCTCGGCCGCAGGATCCACACGCCTCAACCGACCGGCCTCCGCAATGGCCACGGTACAAGGCCGCGCAGCATCCAAGTTTGCGCGACGGCACTCCTGGTGGCCCGCAGATGCCCGGCGAGGCCGAGCGTGAGCAGCAGAACGAAATCGCGACTGATTCGTCCATGCGCCAGGCTCAGCAACACAACGAACAACGTCATGCAGGCCACGAAGCGGTAATCAGCCAGCACGCGGGCAAGCGGAGTCACTGAGCGCCATGCGGCGGAGACCGACGCGATCAGGAGCAGACCGGCAAGCCAGCCGAACTCGATGGCGACCTCGACGAAGCTATTATGCGCGCCGAGACCCGGCACGCAGCTGTGGACGGCAAAGCCTCCAGCGCCGATTCCGAATGGCCCTGCTTCAGGCAAGATCCGCAAAGCGTCGGCCAGCAGCTGCTTGCGGATCGCGATCGAGTTGTCGAAATCGACCGCGGGGCAGCCAACCGCGACCGGAGCCAGCATTCGAGCGTCCGGCGCAACCGTGGTAACGCCCGTTGCGGTCAAAAGATGCCGCCCATAAACTGAGGCCGCACTCCAGCGGGCGGTGGCACCCGCGCCTATCGCAACGGCGAGCAACGCCACTAACACCAGACCACGCCGCCGCGCCGCGCCCTCGCACAGAAGCGCGCCGGCGAGCGCAGCCAGCTCAAGGGCGAGCAGCGAGAACCGCACCATGGACGCTGCAAACACTGCCGCAGCCAGTACCGCAAGCATACTAATCCCAGCGAACGCCATGCGCGGCAGCCGGTCGGACGTCACGGCGGCGATTACGACGACGCCAAGCAGCATGGCGAACTGCGCCGGCGCCGCATCGAACTCGCCGAACACATAGGGCTTGCCGTGATGATCCGACCATTGCTCGGCGAGTGCAACCGTCGTCGCAAGCGTCCCGACCGCGACGACAATCGCGCCGACCGTCAGCACACCTCGACGCGCGTCGCGCACTGGCGCAAGCCGGCCCGCGCCATAATGCGTCAGGGTCACGACGAGGAGGACCAACTCCTTCAAGTCCGAATAACCATTTAAGAGGCACGCCACCGCGATACAGACCGCCAGCGCAGCGGCAAGCCCGTCGCAAAGATTGGGGCGAATCTCACGCCAGGGCGCCATCCCGACCAGCAACGCTAGCGGCACAACCAATGCGAGTCCTGTGAACTTGGAGCCCAGGCCGAGCAGGCCATGCGCAAGCACAGCGACGGAGCCAGCGGCAACCGCCAGTCCCAGTAACGCACTGCGAAGACTTGATGTTTCCAACGGTCGCCGGCCCCAGGCAAAGCACGAGGAACCAACGTTTGACGCAACTTATGCTCGATAGCAAGCGTTAGTTGCAGAACACTATAGTACCCGCGTTAACGCTCTTGCCTATAAGCCTAAGGTGGCATTTGATGGCGTGGTCGGTGCCGCCCGAGAGCCAGCATGGGCAACGAACTTGTCGTTCGAAAGTCTAGTCTCCCTACAGCTCAAATGATGTGCCGAGCTGCTCAATACGTCCGCATGTCAACCGACAGACAGCAATACTCCATTCAGAACCAAGCGGCTGTTATCGGCGCCTATGCCCTGGCGCACAGGCTCGCCATCGTTCGGACCTACCGCGACGAAGGCGAAAGCGGCCTTCGCATTAGGAACAGGGCAGGCCTCACTCAGCTCATTGATGATGTCACGACAGGGCGGGCGGATTTCGCTTGGATATTGGTCTACGACGTTACACGCTGGGGAAGGTTTCAAGATTCGGACGAGAGCGCGCACTACGAATTTGCCTGCAAGAAAGCCGGCATCAAGGTCGTCTATTGCGCCGAGCAGTTCGAGAATGACGGCAGCATGCTCTCCAACATCGTGAAGAACCTCAAGCGAGTAATGGCAGCCGAGTACAGTCGCGAACTGTCGGTGAAGGTGTACGCCGGAGCGTGCCGATTTTCACGCTCAGGCTTTCTCGTGGGGGGCAAGGTCGGTTACGCCTTGCAGCGAGAGTTATTCGACAAGAATTTGCAGTCGAAGGGCGTTCTCGAAAGTGGCGCGCGCAAGTACCTCGTTACTGATCACGTGAGGCTCCGCCCCGGAGAAGCAATTGAGGTGGGAATCGTTAAGTGGATCTTCCAGCGGTTCTTAACCTTGAAGTCAGAGCAGGCAATTGCTCGCGAATTGAACCGACATCGAGTTCCTGCATATGACGGTGGTCGTTGGCGAGGATCGTTGATCAGCACGATCCTCAAAAACGAGAAGTACATTGGAGTCCTAGTCTACAACCGCCGTTCAAAAAAATTAGGGGGACAGGCCGTAGACAATCCTCCGGAGGCTTGGATTAGGACTGAAGGCTGCATCGAACCAATCATTGCGCGCGATGTCTTCTTCAAGGTGAATCAAATCATCGAGGAGCGGCGTCTAAATCTGTCGGAAGAAGAGATGTTGGCTCGGCTTCGCAAGGTTTTTCTGAAGGAAGGGCGGATTAGCCAAACCATCATAAGCGAAACGAAGGGTTTGCCTTGCCCGCATACATACACCAAACATTTCGGTACCCTCAAAAATGTCTACAAACTGGTTGGGTATACTTCACCGTATAAGTCCGACTTTCTCGACGCTCGGCCTAAATGGCTTGGAGTGTTGGCCAACCTTGTTTCCCGTGTGGCTAGCAAGCTGGAAGCTAGCGGTGCGGTCGTCTCCATGCCCGCAGAGCGGCGCCTGTTGGTGAACGGCACGGAAAACGTCGGCTTCCGCATCGCGCGGTGGAGCTCCGGCCGCATTGGAGGCCACCGGCAATACTGGGTAATACAGCGTCGCCGGTTGCCTACTGGATGGATCGTCGCGATCAGGCTGGGAGAGAACAATAGTTCGATACTCGATTACTTGCTGCTCCCGACGAGCGTTACAGATCGATACACCCTCAGATTTTCGGAGATAGGATTGGCGCGAGGAAAGCTCCGCATCCGATGCTTTAGCTCGGCTGATAATCTGTTTCGGGCGCTTAGTCGACGCTTAGCCAGCTCAAACCGTTCTTCGTCAACCAAGCCACAGCCGCAGCAGAAGCAATCGAAATCAAACCGCTCCAAAACCAAGGCCGACGGCGTACAGCGCTGATCGAGCGCAGATACAGAAAGGCGCCAAGCAGAGGACCATAGTTTCTTTTGAAATCTCCGTTTAACTTGGCGATCTTGGACAGATCGGAAGTTTCGACTTCGTCGGCCATTGCGCTGGTCCTCTCTTGGTTAGAGCCAGTGCCCTATAAACTCCTGTTTTGCCCGACGGAGCAATTGAAATTTCGGTATTTCAAAATTAAATAAGATGGGTCCTTTGTCAGTATTGACCAATCAGTTGCGACTGGCCTGCTCCGACCCACAAGCCTCAGCGGCTGGTCAGCTCTCCGACTCGCTCCTATTTTTGGACCATGACCAAGGCGGAGAACAGAGCGGCAGCGAAGGCATGGCACGACGAACGCATGCGCCAGCGCGCGGAAGACGCCCGGGCCGAGGCAGTTGCAGCAGACCTCGCCGAGCTGGGGCGGCTGCGCCACTATCTTGTGTTCGGCAGGAAGGACGGCCGCGCCGATCGCGACAAGCTGATGAACGCCATTGATGACTATGTGGAAGAAATGACTGGCGACCGTACCAAGCTTCACGCGCAGGGATCGAGTATTGGAGCCTAGGCCGTCGTTCATCGCAGCATTATTTTAGGGGTGTCGCCTGGAACGGCGGTCACTGTCTGGCAACCGGGGCAATCGTGCCGCGCTCCAACGCCCGAACTCGCATCTCATGATCGGCGAGAAGCTGCTGCTGCGAATTCGATAATTGTCGCAGCGACTTGATCTCGCCCGCCTGCTCGATCGCCTGCTCTTTCATCAGGTCGAGTTTTTCGCCGAGCTTGTCGATGCTACCGATGGCGCGACTGCCGATCATCAGAGCGATGGGCAGTATCAGACTGGTCGCCACTATCATCGCCCCACGCGCCCAAAGCGTGAGCGCGACATTGCTGACAAGCTTTTCGCTCGCCGTCTTCTCGTTCTCGGCCATGCACCCGCGCCCTCTTCTCCAAAAACCTTCGATGTGAAGCGTCTAAGTGGCGCGGGCTAAGCTGCAGCGCGCGATCGGCAGACGCGGATCTGGTCGCGCAGTTGCTTGTAGTCGCCGACGAACAGCCGGAGCGCGGAGTCCTTCGGCAGCGCCTGCAGTTCGGTGAGCGCCTTGTCCTGGGTTGCCGCGTCGTATTCGTTGATGCGCGGGCAGACGATTTTCACCACGACCTCAGAACTGATCGGATCGCAGGCTGTCAGCAACAGCATCGTCGGAAGGGCGGCGAACCTCGTCCATTGCATCGATCGTCTCCACGGTTTCGGCATTGACCCTCGCTGCGACTTCGGCGGCGCCGGCTTGTTTCAGGGCCTGGTCGGCCTGGTGATCGTTCCAGAGGTCGAGCAGGAATTTGCCGAGAGCGCCGAGCAGAAGCGCGGCGCCCTCCTTGGCCAACCATGCGGTGACCGCGCTTGTGGTGATCATGGGCGCTTACGCCGCGGCCGCCGGCGCGCCGCTAGGCGTCGCGGGGTTGTGGACGTCGAGCGCGATCGCCTGCGCCTGCGCCACCGCGGGCTGTTGCGGTAAGAGGTCGAGAATGCGCTTCTGGATGGTCTCCGGCGTTAGGCCAAAGAATTTCAGCGCATCCGGGATTGCGTGCAGCGCGGTGTTGGCCGCGACCGCGAGCGCATCGCTGCCAACCTCGATCTTGAGGCCCTGCACCTTGACAGCGCCCTTCGCGACCAGGCTTGAGGCCTGACGATTGAGAAACGCGGTCAGCGCCTCGCGGTGCTTGGCCTCGATATCGATGTTGAACTTGGCCTTGATGGTCCAGGACACCCAGCCGACCACGGCGGTAATGCCGGCGGCGACGGCGCCGTTGATGGCGTCGACCAGGCCGCCCGTGAAGGCTTGGCCGACATCGATCGTAGCGGCCTGCGCCGGCGAGATTGATAGAGCAGATAACAACAGAACGGACGCGGCAAGAACCGCGCTGAAACAACGCCTCATGGTTCACCTCTTTGGTTTGTGATGCGCGTAGAGTTCCGCTACGCCCGGAAAATTCTAGGTCTCGCTCTTCACCGGCTTGCCGGCGGTGGTGACGATCGGCAGAGCGAGCATGCCGACGGATGCCGGCAGCGGCGCGCCCTTCGGCCAATAGAAGCCGAGAAACACGTCGGGACGGTACGGCGAGACATTCACCTGGTCGTTCTGGTTGCCACCGCAGCACGCGAGCGCGCCGTCCCGGGTGCGACCGGCGACGAAGGTGACGTGGCCGCCGCCGTTGCGCGTCTTGACAGCGATGGCGCCGACGGCAGGACCAGCCAGGCGCACCACCGGCTCGCTCTTGGTGTCGGCATAGGACAGCGCCCACAGCGGCCGGCTCGAGGGCTTCTCGACGGCGCGCGAAAGGCAGAACGAAACCCAGCCCGCGCACCATGGCGTTGCATCGTGCTGGTAGTCTCGCGCGACGGACTGGATATCGGCCACGAGCTCGGGATTGTCGGCCGCGCCGGCGCCCTCCTTCAAGCCGAGATGGGCGAGCGAGACGGACAGCCAGAGCGGCACCGCCGGCGGCGCCGAGACCACAGGGCGATCGAGCAGCCCGGCGGTTGCGACATCGACCACGCCAGTGATCGGAAGGCCGGCGCGGCGCTGGTAATCCTCGACAGCCGCGTCGGTCTGCTGGCCGAAGTAGCCTGTGCCATTAAGAGGATATCCGCGCGCCTTCAGCGCGAACTGAACTTGCTTCACAGCGTCGCCGCTCGCGCCCATGCGCAAGGGTGCCGCGGCCACAAGGGCTGCAATGGTCATGTCGAAATGCTCCTCAAGGGGATGGTTAGACTTGCTCGACGCCGGTCAGTGCACCGTCACCGATACGCCATGGATCGGGATGTTTTTGTTGTTGAACGTCTTGATCCGCGCCGCAAAGGAAGTGCCCGCAATGCAGCTCGTGTCGGGCGTCTCTGCGACGGTACGCCCGCCCTGCCCGTTGGTCGTCACCAAGGACAGCGTCGCCGATGCCCAATTCGTGCCGCCGTTACAGGTGACTTCCGCAGTCAGATCGGTGTTGAGAGTAGGACTAGCCGACGCATCGTATTCGAGCAGCACGCGGCCGAACGACACGCTGGAATCCAAAGTGTGCGCTGCTGTTACCAGCGTCATGTTGCCGAAGCTGGACGCCTGGAACGACAGCTCGCCGAGCCAGGCGTTACCTGACGCTGAGCCGGAGGCGTAGAAGATGCGCCAGTAGCGGTGTGCGCCCGCGCTGGCGAAGGTTTGCGTCACTGACTGCGACACGCCTGCCGGCACGACGATAGTCGAGGCCGTCGTAAAGCCAGTGGTCAGGCTGGTGTCGCTATATTGAATGTTGAACGTGATCGTGTTGCCAAAGCCGTTGCTCGGAGCGGTGATCACGCGGACGCGCGTGATGTCCTTGGCGCTGCCGAGATCGAAGGCAGCCTGCGTTGATGATGTTAGGCCGGCGGGATCCGCCGCGGGCGTCGTATCGTTGCCGTCATAGAGCTGCGCCTGCGCCGCTCCGCCGCCTGTGTGGGTGAACGTGGTGTTGACGGCCGACGGCGAATGCGTCACGTAGCTCGAGAACGGAGTTATGAAGCCGCTGTTGACGGCATAGACCGACGACGCGCCGGCATCAATTCCATCACTCGCCTTGAACCCGTCCGCGAAAGTGTTGAGACCGCGCCGATAGCTCGCAAGGGCCTTGGACAGATAGATGCGGTCGATCAGCCCGTTGCGCCTGTAAGTATCAGCAATCGCGATGGTGCCCGACGTCGTGATCGGCCCGCCGGTGGTGGTGAAGCCGTCGGTGTTGACCTGCGTGACAGTGCCAGAGCCGCCGCCGCCGGAGCCTGCGCCCGTGGTGTTGCGCCAGCGCGAGGCATTGCCGTCGTATTTGAGGTGCGCCGCGGCCTTCGAGGCCAACACAAAATCAGCACCGAGATCAAGACGGTTCGCCGCTGTCGAGGACGTGCTGCCATCCTTGAGCGTGATCGCGAAAGATCCGTTGTTGAACAGGAACAGGTCGCAGCCGGCGACGCCGCCGGCGACGCCGGTGATGTTGCGAGCCGCGTCCGAATTGATGATCAGCGTCGAGGAGGTCGCGCAGACGACAGAGGACGGATTGTAGTCGTTCTGGTCGGCCGTAATTTGCGCCGGCGTCGACTGCGTCGAGTCCCGCCGCGCTCCGGTGAAGTTCGCAAAGCCGCTGATGGCCGGCCCGGCAAAGGTGCCCCCCGTGATGGTCTTTCCCGTGAACGTCAGCGCGGCCGGCAGCGATATCGTCGGAGCACCCGAGACGCCGTCACCATTTGCCACCGTGATCTCGTTCGCGGTGCCTCCGATGGTGCGGCATAGCCAGGTATCCGTCGCGCTCCGGATCGCAACGCCGGTGCAGGAAAGCCCCTCCACTGCGGCGAGGTCGTTGGCGAGTGCAAACGTCGGATCTCCGGCAATGCCGCCCGGATTGGTGATGGTAAAGCCCGCCGCTGGCGCCACCAGGCCGCGCTGCGCCCAAGTGTCGGCCGCGCTACGGACCGCGAAGCCGGTCGAGGCCAAGCCTTCGAGCGCGGCGAGATCATTTGACAGAGCGAATGTCGGATTGCCCGCAATGCCTGCCGCATCGGTGATGGTGAAGCCGGCCGCCGGCGGGACCAGGCTGCGCTGCGCCCAGGTATCGGTCGTGGTACGGGCCGCCAGGCCGGTCGAGCTCAAGCCCTCGAGCGCGGCAAGGTCGTTTGCCAGAACAAAGGTCGGATTGCCAGCCGTGCCGGCCGGATTGGTGATCGTAAAGCCGGCTGCAGGCGGAGTCAGCGTCCGCGCGGCGCCCGTGCCGGCGCCGGTATAGGCCCAAAAGCCCGCGGTCGAATTCGCCGCGAGCGCCGACAGATCCGCATCGAACGCCTGGACGTCCGTTCCGATCACGACGCCGAGCGTCGAGCGCATTTGCGCGTTAGTGGTGTTGCCAACCAGCGTCCGCGCCAGAGACGAGAAATCAGCGACGGCCGCCGTGCCCGCTCCGGTGAAATACGGCACTTTGTCGGCCGCACTGGTTAGGCCGGCCAGGGCAACCAGCTCGGCATCGCCGACGTTCAAGGTCCCGGCGACGAACGAGAGCATCCCGCCGATTGTCACGCCCGCCCACGTATTCGATCCCGACCGGTAATAGATCGTGTTCGTACCCGACAAGGCTGCGAGCGCGTCGAGATCTGCATCCCATGCCTGCACAGCGGAGCCGATCGTCAAGCCAAGCGAGGCGCGCGCTGCCGAAGCGGTGCTCGCGGCAGTGCCACCCTTGGCGATCGACAAGGGCGAGGCGCCCTGGTTGCTTTGCCCGAAGGCCGGCGCGCACGACAGCGCGAACGCCAAGGCGATGATGCCGCGAAGCTTCATGTTTCAGTCCATAAGTTGTGGTGAGAAGATCAGATCCAGCCGGTGCCGTCGGCCAGCGGCTTCAGCTCGATCGAGCCGCCATTGGAATCGATGACGTAGGCAGCGCCGCCCATGATGGTATCGGTGCCCATCTTGTGCGTGCCGGATTGGCCGCCAGTGGTGTTGATGGCCGCGCCGCCTGGCGTCGCCGACACGGTGAAGGTGTCAGGAGTCGGCGTGGTCTTGATGTAGTACTGCGTGTCGGGCAAAAGGCCAGTCGGCAGCGCGCCCGACGTTTCTAAGCTCACCGGTGCGTTCAACGGCAGGCCATGCGCGACCTTGGAGAATACCGCAGGCGAGGCGATCGTGACCGTCACCGTGCTCGGCCGCGACGGCACCACGGTGATGTTGTTGGTCGTCGCATCGTATTTGCGATCGGCGATGCGCTTCTTGGTCGTGGTGCTCGAGGACAGCGGAAGGATGGCGCGCGTCGGCGCTCCCACGGTCTTGTTGATCAGAATGACATCAGCATCGCTGTTGGTGATGGTCACATCGCCCGGGCCGAGGAAGGTGCGCTCGACCATGCCGGTGACGAGAATGTCGGACTCCTGCGCCAGGCCAATGCCGACATAGCGCAGCGTTCTGGTGTCACCGCCGTTCACGACCTCGATCTGATAGGCGCCGCCGCCGACGAAGAAGCCAAAATTTCCGTCGGGGTCGGTCGTGATCGGGTTGCCGAGCGGCGTCGTGCCGGCACGGTCCGAATACAGCTGGGCCAGCGGCTGCCCCGGAATCTCCAGGCGCACAGTGACCGTGGCGCCGGCGACGACGTCCCCACGGTTGTCGGTGACCGTGCGATCGAACCGCGCTAGCGTCATTTCACATCTCTCTCAATTGATCTGGGCGCCGCGGATATCGCCGGAGCCAAGCGTCAGCGCGATAAAACTGCGGCCATCGATTGCGGTGCCCGCTGGGCCGCCGGCGCCGGCCAAACCGCCACCTGATCCGCCGCTGCCGGCCTGGCCAGGACCGCCGCCGTTGCCGCCGGCGCCACCGGCAACGCTGCCCTAGAGTGACCCGCCAGAGCCAGCCGCGCCGCCGCTTGCAGAGACCCCCGGAAAGCCGGGGCCGCCGGGCGTGGCAAGGCCGGCATTACTGCCACC
>NZ_PTFE01000105.1:0-24708 GCF_002936975.1 Bradyrhizobium sp. AC87j1 | reverse complement strand
GAAGACGATCGGGCTGTTCGCGCTGGTCGGCACGCCCTACACGCTGAAATTCTTGTGGGCCCCGCTGGTGGATGCGCTGCATGTGCCGCTGTTCACCCGCGCCTTCGGACGGCGGCGCGGCTGGCTGGTGTTTTCGCAGCTGCTGCTGATCGTCGCGATCCTGCTGCTGGCGATGACCGACCCGGCCAGCTCGCCGTTCTACGTCGCGCTGGGCGCGCTGCTGGTGGCGACGACGTCGTCGACGCAGGACATCGTGGTCGACGCCTTCCGCGTCGAGAGCCTGCCGGAGAGCGAGCAGGCCGCCGGTATGGCGGCTTACGTTGCGGCCTACCGCATCGGAATGCTGGTCTCGACCGCGGGCGCGCTGTTCATCGTCTCGGGCTTCGAAGGCACCGGCATACCCCGCACCTCGGCGTGGATGTGGGGCTATGTGGTGATGGCCGCGATGGTGCTGATCGGCACGATCACCGCGCTGGCCGCGACCGAGCCGGCGCAATCCGCACAGGCGGAAGCTGCGACACAAACCGAGACCGCATTTGCGCGTGTGTTGAGCGCGGCGATCGGCGCGTTCTCCGAATTCCTGTCGCGCAAGGACGCACTCGCCGCGCTCGCCTTCGTGGTGCTGTTCAAGTTCACCGATGCCTTCTCGGGCACGATGACGGCGCCGTTTGTGATCGACCTCGGCTTCACCCGCAACGACTATGCGGCGATCGTGAAGGGCGTCGGCCTCGCCGCCACCCTGATCGGCGGGTTTGCCGGTGGTTTCGTCGCGCGGCGCTATCCGCTGGCAATGTCGCTCTGGATCGGTGGCGTGGTGCAGGCGCTGGCCAATTTGTCCTTTGCCTGGCTCGCAGTGGTCGGCACCAATCAATGGGCGCTGGCGCTCGCGATCTGCGCCGAGAACTTCACCAGCGCCATCGGCACGGTGATCTTCGTGGCCTACCTATCGGCGCTCTGCCAGAACCCGCTGCACACGGCGACGCAATATGCGCTGCTCACCGCGCTCGCGGCGGTGGGGCGGACCTATCTGTCGTCGAGTGCGGGCTACGTCGCGGACACGACCGGCTGGCCGCTGTTCTTCGTGATCTGCGTGCTGGTGGCGATCCCGAGCCTGGTGCTGCTGGCGTACTTGCAGAAGCGCGGGCACTTCGAGGCGCTGGGGCCGGTCAGGGTGTGATGGTCTCGCAGTTTGAAGGTCTCGTAGGGTGGGCAAAGGCGCGACGCGCCGTGCCCACCATCGCGCCATGAATTAGAAACAGGTGGTGGGCACGCTTCGCTTTGCCCACCCTACGGCATCTCGCCTCGCCGCCCCTACTGCTTCTTGATCAGGCTCCACTTCGTGATCACGGCTTCGCTCATCTGGCCGGGATCGCTGGCGCAGGCGACTTCGTCGACCTTGACCGAGATTTCCTTGCCGGCGAACGTCTTCAGCTGCGCCGCTTGTGCATCGCCGCTCGGAACGAGCTGGAACGTCTCGGGCCCGGTCTCGAGATTGCACAGCCCGTTCGGCGGCGGCAGGCGGCGCGGCTCGGACGTGATCTGGTAGGTCGCAACCCGCTTGCCGGCATTCTTGACGTCGCGCACCTTCAAGGCGTTCAACTCGCCGGACAACACCTCGCCGGCGTTGATTGGCTTGCCGGGCTTGGACGGCGGCGGCGCCCCGTCGTCCTGCTGCGCGGAGATGGCCGGGCTCGCCAGCAGCATCATCGTCGCGACCAAAGCCAAGCGTGTGGCGAAAAGTTTCGTCATGTCGTCCGTTCCGTAAAGTCTGGATGGCTAGAACAGGGTACGCTGCCGCATCGCGGCCGATAGCGTACCTTCATCGAGATAATCAAGCTCGCCACCGACAGGCACACCATGGGCCAGCCGGGTTACTTTTACGTTGGCGTCCTGGAGCAGGTCGGTGATGTAGTGCGCCGTGGTCTGGCCGTCCACCGTCGCATTCAGCGCCAGGATGATTTCGTGCACCCGAGAATCATGCGCGCGCGCGACCAGCGCGTCGATGGTCAGATCCTGCGGGCCGACGCCGTCGAGCGGCGACAATGTCGCGCCCAGCACATGATAGCGACCCTGGGTCGCATTGGCGCGCTCCAGCGCCCAGAGATCGGCGACGTCGGCGACGACAACGATGATGGCGTCATCGCGCTTGGGATCGGTGCAGACGGTGCAGGGATTTTGCGTATCGATGTTGCCGCAGGTCTTGCAGACCTGGACCTTGTCGAGCGCGACCTGCATGGCCGAGGCCAGCGGCATCATCAGCGCTTCGCGCTTCTTGATCAGATGCAGCGCCGCGCGCCGCGCCGAGCGCGGACCGAGGCCCGGCAGCCGCGCGAGAAGCTGCACCAGCCGCTCGATTTCGGGACCTGCAACCGCGCCCATCTTACTGGCCGAACAACCCCGGCGGCAGGCCGAGACCGCCGGTCAGCGACTGCATCTTCTCCTGCATCGCGGTCTCCGCCTTGCGGCGGGCATCGCTGAGCGCGGTGACGAGCAGGTCTTCGAGCACTTCGCGCTCTTCCGGCTTCATCAGCGAGGGGTCGATCTTGATGCCCTTGACGTCCATCTTCGCGGTCATGCGCACCGCGACGAGGCCGCCGCCGGAGATGCCCTCGACTTCCACGTTGGCCAGTTGCTCCTGCATCTC
Source organism: Bradyrhizobium sp. AC87j1 (assembly GCF_002936975.1). Lineage (NCBI taxonomy): Bacteria > Pseudomonadati > Pseudomonadota > Alphaproteobacteria > Hyphomicrobiales > Nitrobacteraceae > Bradyrhizobium > Bradyrhizobium sp. AC87j1. The sequence goes on along the minus strand of NZ_PTFE01000105.1, from coordinate 22,064 downwards.
CTGCATCTTGGATTGCAGCTGCGCCGCCTGCTTCATCATGCCGAGAAAATCAGCCATCGGTGCTCGTCCTTGGAAAAAGATGGGCTCAGAGATCGTCGCCGTCGGAACCGTCGGGCGGATCGTCACTGCCATAGTCAGCGTTTATATTGGCTTCCGGCGTCTCGGGGGCAAGCCTGCGGACCTCGACAACCTTCGCGCCGGGGAAACGCGACAGCACCTCCCGCACGCGCGGATCGGCCTCCGCGGTACGGGCATGCTCCTGCTTCGCCGCATGGTTCACCGAGCGCAGCGTCGGCTGGCCCTGCTCATTGGAGACGATCACCGTCCAGCGGCGGCCGGTCCACAGCTCGAATTTCTTGGCAAGCTCGGAGATCATGGTCTTGGAGGCGTTCGGCTCGAGCGCGACCTCCAGCCGGCCCTCCTCGAAACGGACAAGGCGCATGTCGCCTTCGAGCGCGCTCTTGGTCATGATGTCGCGCTTCTGCCCGGCCAGCGCGACGAGCTGGGTAAAGCTCGTGATGCGCAACGCCGGCGCGGCACCTTGCGGATCCGGCGCAGGTGCGGCCATCTGCGGCCGCGCTCCACCACCGCCAAATGAAGGCGACGACGTTGGCATGCGAACAGGCGCTGCGGAGGCCGTCGGCGCGGCCGGTACGCTGCGTGCAGCACCGCCGCCGCTCGCGGCCGGCGAGCCGCCGCCGTTCTGCTCCAGCATCCTGATCGCTTCGTCCGGCGTCGGCAGGTCGGCGACATAGGCGATGCGCACCAGCACCATCTCGGCGGCCGCAGCCGGGCGCGTCGCGGCTTGCACCTCGGCGATGCCCTTGAGGAGCATCTGCCACATCCGCGACAGCACGCGCATCGAGATCTTTGAGGCGAAATCCTTCGCACGCACGCGCTCGGTCTCGCCATAGGCGACGTTGTCGGCAATCGCCGGAATGACCTTCACGCGGGTAACAAAATTGACGAATTCGGCGAGGTCCGAGAGCACGACGATGGGATCGGCGCCGACGTCGTACTGGTCGCGGAACTCCTTGAAGGCGGCGGCGATGTCGCCGCGCGCCAACGAATCGAAGAGGTCAATGACGCGGGTGCGATCGGCGAGCCCCAGCATCTGCCTGACCGCGTCAGCCTTCACGGTGCCTGCCGCATGGGCAATGGCTTGATCGAGCAGCGACAGTGAATCACGCACCGAGCCTTCCGCGGCGCGCGCGATGATGCCGAGCGCCTCGGGCTCGATCTCGACGCTTTCCTTCGCCGCGATATTGGCGAGATGCTTCATCAGCACGTCGGCCTCGACGCGGCGCAGGTCGAAACGCTGGCAGCGCGACAGCACGGTGACGGGAACCTTGCGGATCTCGGTCGTGGCGAACACGAACTTGGCGTGCTCCGGCGGTTCCTCAAGCGTCTTCAGGAAGGCGTTGAACGCCGCCGTCGACAGCATGTGGACTTCGTCGATGATGTAGACCTTGTAGCGCGCGCTGGCCGGCGCGTAGCGCACGCTGTCATTGATCTGGCGGACGTCGTCAACGCCTGTGTGCGAGGCCGCGTCCATCTCCAGCACGTCCATGTGCCGGCTTTCCATGATCGCCTGGCAATGCACGCCCAGGGTCGGCATGTGGATGGTCGGGCCCTTCACCGAACCATCAGGCATCTCGTAGTTGAGTGCACGGGCCAGGATGCGCGCGGTAGTGGTCTTGCCGACACCGCGGACGCCGGTGAGGATCCAGGCCTGCGGAATCCGCCCGGTCTCGAACGCATTGGAGACGGTGCGGACCACCGCTTCCTGGCCGATCAGATCGTCGAAACTGGAAGGACGGTATTTGCGCGCCAGCACCCGGTAGGGCGCGTTGCCGGCCCGGCCGGCGCTGTCGGGGTTCGGAGGGGCGCCAGCGTCGGTCATCGGTCGATCCGCAATGAAATGTCTCTTGGCCGGCTTTTGCGGAAAGGAGCGCGCTGGCGGCTGGTGCCGCCGGCGCTGGTTCGCTCGAAAAACAGGTAGGAGACTGACGAGCGACCCGATCCGGACCTCGTTAGGGCTGCTTCCTTCCGGACCTGACCCGGTTGGCGAGTGGCTCGTCCACCGCCAATCTCCCGATCCCTATTTGGAGCCAAAAGGGGCGGAAAGCAAGCGGCTATCGCCCTTGATTGACGGTGCCTGCCCAGCATCCGGGCAATTCCCGATCTGCCCAGCCGATAGGCTGTGCTTTCACTGAAAGTGCGACCTTGGTATGAACCTGCCGGAACCTGTCCCAACCAGAAAAGCGATTGATCCCAATGGTTACACGTCGTGATGTTGCATCGATTGTCGGACTTGGCGCGATGACAGCGGCCGCGCTGGCTTCGCCGGCCGTGGCCCAGACCGCCGATCCGAACGAATCGACCTTCGCCCGCATCCGCCGCACCAAGAAGATGCGGATCGGCGCGGTCGGCGGCGGCGCGCCCTATTACATGAAGGATCTCTCCAGCGGTCAGTGGAAGGGCTTCTACATCGACATCGCCAAGGGGCTCGCCGACGACATGGAGGCCGAACTCGAGATCACCGAGACCACCTGGGGCAATTCGGTGCTCGACCTGCAGGCCAACAAGATCGACATCTTCTTCGGCCTCAACCCGACCCCGAAGCGCGCGCTGGTGGTCGACTTCTCGGTGCCGGTCTTCAACAACGCCTTCGCCCTCCTCTGCAAGAAGGACTTCAAGCCGAAGAGCTGGGCCGAACTGAACTCGCCCGACATCAAGATCGCGGTCGACCAGGGCTCCTCGCACGATCAGGTCGTCAGCCGCCTGACGCCGAAGGCGCAGATCACGCGGCTCAAGACTGCCGACGACGCCACCGCCGCGCTGCAGACCGGCCGCGTCGACGCGCAGTGCCTGATCACCATGCTGTCGTTGACCGTCCTGAAGAAGAACCCCTCGCTCGGCCAGCTCGTGCTGCCGACACCGATCTTCGCAACGACCTCGAATGCCGGCTTCCGCCGCGAGACCGACAAGACCTGGCGCGATTACGTCAATACCTGGATCGACTTCAACAAGGGCCTCGGCTTCATCCGCAACGCGATCATCACCAACATGGAACTGGTGGGCGTGACCGAAGCGGACATTCCGCCGGGCGTTTCGCTGTAAGTTTCCACTTTCGTCATTCCGGGGCTCGCGAAGCGAGAACCCGGAATCTCGCGCTACAATCTCTGGATTCCGGGTTCGCGACTTTGTCGCGCCCCGGAATGACGGTGTGAAACAGCACCCACGACGAGTTGAACACACATGTATCAGTGGGACTTCGGCATCCTCTGGACCTATCGCTGGCTGTTTCTCAACGGGCTTGGCGTCACCGTCGGCTTCACCGTGGTCATCGTCGTGTGCGGGCTGCTGTTCGGCCTGTTCGGGGCGTTCGGCACCCTGTCGCGCTTTAGGGCGTTGCGTCTTCTCGCGCTCACCTTCATCGAAGCGTTCCGCTGCACGCCGATCCTGGTGCAGCTGATCTGGTTCTATTACGCGCTGCCGATCCTCGCCGGCGTCGAGATGACGCCGATCACGGCCTCGGCGCTGGCGCTCTCGCTCTATGGCGGCTCGTTCTATTCGGAGATCATCCGCGGCGGCATCATCTCGATCGACCGCGGCCAGTCCGAAGCCGGCGCCGCGCTGGGCATGACGCCGATCCAGACCATGCGCCGCATCGTGCTGCCGCAGGCGATCAAGCGCATGATCCCGGCGCTGATGAACCAGTCGATCATCCAGTTCAAGAACACCTCGCTGGTCTCGGTGCTGGCGGTGCCCGACCTCGTCTATCAGAGCCAAGTCGCCGCCCATGACAGCTACCGGCCGCTGGAGACCTACACCGCGGTCGCGGTCGCCTATGCGGCGATCCTGATCCCGCTCACCATCCTCGTCCGCCGCGGCGAGAAGCGACTGGCGGTCAGCGAATGAGCGAGACGCAAAAGATCGAGATCCGCAGCCTTCGCAAGAGCTTTGGCAGCAACGAGATTTTGAAGAACATCAATCTCGACGTCGCCAAGGGCGGCGTCGTGGCGTTGATCGGCCCGTCGGGCTCCGGCAAGTCGACTCTGCTCCGCTGCATCAATCTGCTGGTCGTGCCCGATGGCGGCAGCGTCCGCGTCGGTGACACGCGCTTTGCATTTGGTGAAGGTGCAAAACTGCCTGATGTGAAGACGCTGGCAAAATTCCGCGCTACCACCGGCATGGTGTTCCAGCATTTCAACTTGTTCCCGCACATGACGACGCTTGAGAACGTAATGGAGGGACCGGTCACGGTGCGGCGCATGGCCAAGGCGGACGCCGAGACGCTCGCGCGGGCGCAGCTCGCCAAGGTCGGCCTTGCCGAGAAGGCCGACCAATACCCGGCGACGCTGTCCGGCGGACAGAAGCAACGCGTCGCTATCGCCCGCGCGCTCGCGATGGAGCCCGATGTGATGCTGTTCGACGAGGCGACCTCCGCGCTCGATCCTGAACTGGTCGGCGAGGTGCTGAGCGTGATCCAGCAACTGGCCTCCGAAGGCATGACCATGGTGATCGTGACGCATGAGATCGCCTTTGCCCGCGAGGTCGCCGACCGTCTCATCTTCATGCGCGACGGCGTCGTGGTCGAAGAAGGCCCGGCGCGGCTGGTGATCGACAATCCGCAGGAAGCGGCGACACGCGCCTTCCTCAGCCATTTCCACCGCACCGGCGCGCTGCCGCCGGCCACAACGGCATCGTGATGTCCGATATCAATCGCGTCTATCTCGTCACCGGTGCCGCCAGCGGCATCGGCCGTGCCACCGCAAAACTGCTCGCGGCGCCCGGCGTCGGGCTCGTTCTGCACACGCGCTCGAACGCAGAGGGTCTTCAAGCCACCGCAGCGGCCATTGAAGCGAAGGGCGCCGTGGCAGCAAGTTGCCTTGGCGATCTCGCCGAGGAGAGCGCCGCCACCGACGCCATCGCCGCCGCGAAAGCCGCCTTCGGCCGGCTCGACGGATTGATCCTGGTCGGCGGCCATGCCCGCCGCGGCAGCGCGATCGGCACGCCGGCGGATCAGTTCCGGCAGGCGATGGACGAGTCGGCGCTGGCCTTCACACGTCTGGTTGATGCCGCACTCCCACTGCTCCGCGCGGGGCGAGATGCACGGATCGTCGCCGTGTCCTCCTTCGTTGCGCACGCCATCCGGCCCGAATTCGCACCGTTCGCGGCAACGGCGGCGAGCCGTTCCGCGCTGGAAGCCTTGATGAGGCTGACCGCGATCGAGCTCGCGAGCGACGGCATCACCGTCAACGCGGTCGCGCCGGGCCTCATCGTCAAGGACAAGCCGAGCGAGAGCCGGCTGTCGCCCGAGCAGATCGCCGCGACCGAAGCGCTGATCCCGATGCGCCGCCGCGGGCGGCCGGAAGAGGTCGCCGAGGTCATCGCCTTCCTGGCATCCCCAAAAGCATCCTACGTCACCGGCCAGGTCTGGCACGTCAATGGAGGCCTGACATGACCGAAGCAACCGTCGAACGCCTCAGGCTGTTCCTGATCGAAAGCCCGATCAAGATGGCCCGCCTGCAGGGCGTCGGCAACGTCAAGGGCACGGTGAAGCGCGTGCTGATCGAGCTCACGTCCAGCGATGGCGTGATCGGCTGGGGCGAGGCGGCGCCGTGGGAAGTGTTCACGGGAACGCCGGAAGCCGCGTTCGCCGCGCTCGACATTTACTTAAGGCCCATCGTGCTCGGCAAGCCGGTGCGCCGGATCCGCGCGCTGATGGCCGAGCTCGACCGCGCGCTGGTCGGCCATGCCGAGGCCAAAGTCGCCATCGAGATGGCCCTGCTCGACATCGTCGGCAAATCATCGGGGCTCTCGGTCGCCGACCTCCTCGGCGGCCGCGTGCGCGACACGATTCCCCTCTCCTTCTCCATCGCCGATCCGGATTTCGCCGCCGATCTCGAGCGCATGCGAAAGATGGTTCCGGACGGCAACGTCATCTACAAGGTCAAGACCGGCGTGAAGCCGCACCGCGAGGACCTCGACCATCTCGAAGCGATCCGAAAGGAATTCGGCGACAAGGTTGATCTGCGCGTCGACTACAACCAGGCGCTGGCGCCGTTCGGCGCAATCAAGATTTTGCGCGATGTCGAAGAGTTCGCGCCGACCTTCATCGAGCAGCCGGTACCGCGCAAATATCTCGACGTGATGGCGCAGCTCACCGCCGCGCTGGAAACGCCCGTGCTGGCCGACGAAAGCTGCTTCGACCGCCGCGACATGATGGAAGTGGTGCGCCGCGAGGCCGCCGATGCGGTCTCGATCAAGCTGATGAAGGCCGGCGGCCTGTTCGAGGCGCAGGCGATCATGGCCATCGCCGACATCGCCGGCCTGCCCGGCTACGGCGGCACGCTGTGGGAAGGCGGCATTGGCCTTGCCGCCGGCACGCAGCTGATCGCGGCCACATCAGGCATCTCGCTCGGCTGCGAATTCTACATGCCGCACCACGTGCTGACCGAGGACGTGCTGGAAGAGCGCGTCGCCAACCGCGCGGGTCACGTTGTCGTGCCCGAGGGCCCCGGCCTCGGCATTCGCGTCAGCGAAGCCTCGATCCGCGCCAATGCGCGGGTGCTGGCGGAGGCGTGAGGCAGCCGCCAACGCGACCAGAACTCGGTGTCGTCCCGGGCAAGCGTCAGCGCAGACCCGGGACCCATAACCACAGGATCGAGTTTGGCGAAGACTCGGAGTTACCGGCTCGCGCCACACTTCTTCCTGTGGTTATGGGTCCCGGATCGGCGCGCGCCTAGGGGCGCGCTTGTCCGGGACGACGACCGTGTATGCGGTGACAGCGGGGCCCAATCCTTCCCCTATCGGAATCGGTATCGTATGGTCGTGCCCAACACGCCCGTCCCCATCGGGCCATCCGGAAACGCATATGCCCGAACCCGCCTGGTCGCTGCACTCCCGCCTGAAAGAGGACACCATCGACATCGGCGATCTGCCGCTGTCGAAGGTGCTGGTCATCAAGGACGCGCATTATCCCTGGCTGCTGCTGGTGCCGCGGCGGGCCGATGCAGTCGAGATCATCGATCTCGACGAGGTGCAGCAGGCGCAGCTGATGACGGAGATCTCCCGCGTCTCGCGCGCGCTGAAGGAGATCACCAGATGCGACAAGCTCAATGTCGCGGCGCTCGGCAACCTCGTGCCGCAGCTTCACGTCCACATCATCGCGCGCCGCACCAGTGACGCGGCCTGGCCGCGGCCGGTCTGGGGCGTGATGCCGCCATTGGCGCATGACGCCGCAGAGGTTCAGAATTTCATCAGCGCGCTTCGCCGCAAGATCTGGTTGGGTTGAAAGAACGATAATGTCAGCATTCAACGCATTTCCGCTGGGACAGCCGGCTTTCGTCACCAACATCCTCGATCGCGCCGCGCATCTGCGCCGCGACGACCAAAAGCTGTTCGCGATGGAGCAGAAGCCGGCCTCGCGCGCCTATGTCGTTTACCGCGACTCGCTCCTGGTCAAGCGCGAGGGCGACAAGATTCGCGCGCTGCTCTCGATCGACGAGGCGCTGAAGTGCGGCGCCAATCCCGGCACGATCTTCCTAGGGCTGCGCGACGGCGCCGCGATGTTCGGCATGGGCCTGTCGCAGGCCGCCGCCGAGAAGCTGGTCGGGCGCGAGGACTACACCGTCACCGAGCTGCGCGGCATGGCGATGCAGGGCGCGATTCCCCCCGACGAGCTGTCGGCGATCGCGATGGCGAAGTCGATGGTCGGCTGGCACCAGCGCCACGGCTATTGCGCCAATTGCGGCACGCGCAGCGCGATGAAGGAAGGCGGCTGGAAGCGCGAGTGCCCGGCTTGCAAGGCCGAGCATTTTCCGCGGACCGACCCTGTCGTGATCATGCACGTCGCCTCCGGCGACAAGTGCCTGCTCGGCCGCCAGAAGCAGTTTCCGGCAGGGATGTATTCCTGCCTTGCCGGCTTCGTCGAAGCCGCCGAGACCATCGAGGACGCGGTGCGCCGCGAGATCCTGGAAGAATCCGGGATCCGCTGCACCGACGTGCAATATTACATGACCCAGCCCTGGCCCTATCCGTCGTCGCTGATGATCGGCTGCAGCGCGCGGGCCGTGAGCGAGGACATCGTCGTGGATCACTCAGAGCTGGAGGATGCGCGCTGGTTCACGCGCGAGGAGGCCGCCCTGATGCTGGCGCGAACGCATCCGGACGGACTCGCCGGCCCGCATCCCTTCGCCATCGCCCATCATTTGCTCGGCCGCTGGGTGCACGACAAGAGCTGACCGCCGATGGCCGCATCCGGGATCGCGCCGCGAATCCTCTGCATCGGCATTCCCGTGCGCGACCTCACCTTTCGGGTCGAGGCCGTGCCGGTGCGCGGCAGCAAGGCCAACGCCAGCCATCTCGCCGAGATCTGCGGCGGCAACGCGCTCAATGCCGCGATCGCGATTGCGCGGCTTGGTGGTCACGTCTTTTTCGCTGGCCCCATGGGCGATGCGCGGGAGACATCGAGCGGCTTCATCCTCGACCAAATGGCGCAGGAGGGCATCGACACCACGCACATCGTGCGCATGCCTGATGTGACCACGCCGGTTTCCGCGATCATGATCGAGCCCTCGGGCGAACGGACGCTCACGATCTATCGCGATCCCGGCCTGTGGAGCGTGAAGCTGCCCGATGCCGACGAATTGCTGGCCGACTGCCGCGCCATCCTCGTTGAAAGCCGTTGTGCCTCATTCTGCATTGATCTCTGCGCCGAGGCCCGGCGACGCGGCATTCCCGTCATCGTCGGGGTCGATCGCGCGATGTCGCTGCAGGACGGCCTGCTGACCGCCGGCTCGCATCTGCTGTTCGCCAGCGAGCAGGTGCAGGAGACCGCCGGTATCGCCGACGACGGCAAGGCGTTGCGACGCCTGGCCAAGCTGACGCCCGCCTTCCTTGCCGCAACCCGCGGTCCGCTCGGTAGCATCTGGCTGAACGAGGCAGGCGAGCTGGAGGAGACCGCGGCCTTCCCGGTCCAGGCGGTCGATACGCTCGGCGCCGGCGACGTCTTTCATGGCGCCTTCGCGCTCGGCCTCGCTGAGGGCGGCGACGTGCGGCAGGCGCTGCGATTCGCCGCGGCCGCGGCAGCACTGAAATGCACTCGCCACGGCGGTGGCATGGCTGCACCCCAACGCATTGAAGTTGAAGAGTTTTTGCGAGGAAGGCTCTAGAGCAATTCCATGGCTACGCCGAGATTATGGGCTTGCTGGGGAAAGATTTTCTCTATATCAGGGAAATCAGCCCCTTAAATGGAACAAAGTTCTTCAAATGACCGATGTTGCCGTCCAGATCCCCGAGACCAGCCGCCGCCTCGATGCCATCGACCGCAAGATTCTGATGGTGCTGCAGGACGATGCCTCCCTGTCCGTCGCCGAGATTGGCGACCGCGTCGGACTGTCCTCGACCCCCTGCTGGAAGCGCATCCAGCGCCTGGAGGCTGACGGCGTCATCCTGAAGCGGGTGGCCCTGGTCGACCAGAACAAGATCGGGCTCGGCATCTCCGTGTTCGTCTCGGTGGAAAGCTCCGATCATTCCGACGCCTGGCTCAAGAAATTCGCCGAAGCCGTAAGCGCCATGCCCGAGGTGATGGAGTTCTATCGCATGGCCGGCGACGTCGACTACATGCTGCGCGTCGTGGTCGCGGACATGCAGGCCTATGACGTATTCTACAAGAAGCTGATCAGCGCCGTGCCGCTGAAGAACGTCACCTCGCGCTTCGCGATGGAGAAGATCAAATCGGTCACCGCGCTGCCGATCCCGGCAGTGGTGGCGGCGTAGCTACTACCACACGAAAACTGTCATCGCCCGGTTTAACCGGGCGATCCAGTATTCCAGAGACCGCGATTGGATACGGAGAAGCTGCGGCGTACTGGATTCCCCGCTTTCGCGGGGAATGACAGCGGAGAGAGAGGCATGGATCGTGCCTCACTCAAGTAACCTCAAATCTTCTGATTGTACTCGCCGACTTCGGGATGCGTGCGCAGCACGCTGTTCACCATCTCGAACATGTCGTGCATGCGCTGCTCGGAGACCGGGCTCTCGACCACGACGACGAGCTCGGGCTTGTTCGAGGAGGCGCGCACCAGGCCCCAGCTCCCGTCCTCGACCGTGACGCGCACGCCATTGACGGTGACGAGATCGCGGATCGACTGTCCCCCGATCTTGGCACCCTTGGCCTGCAAGCCCTCAAAATGCTTCACCACCTGGTCGATGACGCCGTATTTGGTCTCGTCGGCGCAATGCGGCGACATGGTCGGCGACGACCATGTCTTCGGCAGCGCGTTCTTCAGGTCCGCCATCGACTTGCCGGGCGCGCGGTCGAGCATGTCGCAGATCGCGAGCGCCGACACCAGGCCGTCGTCATAGCCACGTCCATAGGGCTTGTTGAAGAAGAAGTGGCCGGACTTCTCGAAGCCCGCCAGCGCGCCGGTCTCGTTGGTGCGGCGCTTCATGTAGGAATGGCCGGTCTTCCAATAGGCGACCTTCGCGCCCTGCTTCTGCAGCACCGGATCGGTGACGAAAAGGCCAGTCGATTTCACGTCGACGATGAACTGCGCGTCCTTGTGGATCGCCGACATGTCGCGCGCCAGCATCACGCCGACCTTGTCGGCAAAGATCTCCTCGCCGGTATTGTCGACGACGCCGCAGCGATCGCCGTCGCCGTCGAAGCCGAGGCCGACATCGGCTTTGTGATGCAGCACCGCATCGCGAATCGCGTGCAGCATCTCCATGTCTTCGGGGTTCGGATTGTATTTCGGGAAGGTGTGATCGAGCTCGGTGTCGAGCGGGATCACCTCGCAGCCGATCGCCTCCAGCACCTGCGGCGCGAAGGCGCCGGCGGTGCCGTTGCCGCAGGCCGCGACCACCTTGAGCTTGCGCGTCAGCTTCGGACGAGAGGTGAGATCGGCGATGTAGCGCGCCGGGTAGTTCTCGTGGAACTGGTAGGAGCCGCCGGCCTTGTTCTTGAACTCCGCGTTCAGAACGATCTCCTTCAGCCGCGTCATCTCGTCGGGACCGAAAGTCAGCGGACGGTTGGCGCCCATCTTCACGCCGGTCCAGCCATTGTCGTTGTGCGAGGCGGTCACCATCGCGCAGCAGGGCACGTCGAGATCGAACTGCGCGAAATAGGCCATCGGCGTCACGGCAAGGCCGATGTCATGCACCTTGCATCCCGCCGCCATCAGGCCGGAGATCAGTGCGTATTTGATCGAGGCCGAATAGCCACGGAAATCGTGCCCGGTGACGATCTCCTGCTTCACGCCGAGCTCGGCGATCAGCGCGCCCAGCCCCATGCCGAGCGCCTGCACACCCATCAGGTTGATTTCCTTCTGGAACAACCAGCGCGCGTCGTATTCGCGAAAGCCTGTGGGCTTCACCATCGGCTCGGATTCGAAGGCGTAGGTGTTGGGCATCAATACGGATTTCGGCTTGGGGAACATTGAGACGGTCTCGTGAAAAAGGGCAGGAATTGATGCAGCCTTAGCGAATGCCAGGCCGCAGCGGAAGGCGGGAATGAAGGCTTATGGCCGATAATTGCGGCAGTTTGGTAACGAAGAAACGTTACCGCGAGGGCGGTCGACGCAAATAGCTATCTTGAAATGGACGGCGCTTGATCGCGAAAGGCTCCGCCTATTGCTCCAGCACCATCTGGCCGTTGGAATATTCGAAGCGCTTCAGGCGGGAGAGGAAGGAGAGGCCGAGCAGGTTCTCCGACAGCGCCTCGTCGGGCAGCACCATGGCATCGACGTCGCGCACGACCAGGCCGCCGACCTCGAGCATGGCGATGCGGGTGCGCGCGGCCTTGATGGTGCCGTTGGCGGTGGAGACGGTGGCGTTGTAATCGCTGCGCGAGGGACGCAGGCCAAAGCGGGCGGCCGAGGTCTCATTCAGCGCAACCACGGAGGCGCCGGTGTCGAGCATGAAGCCGATGCGCTGGCCGTCGATCCTGCCTTCTGCCTGGAAATAACCGCGGCCGTCGCGGGGAATGGCGAGGCTGCGGCCCCCGGCAGGCGCGGTTGCCGCGTCGGCGACCGTGGTGCGCGGCACTGAACTTGCGGAGGCGGAGCTCATCTTGTCCGCCATCTGCGCCATGAAGGTGCCAAGGCCGATCATGACGGCTGCGACGATCATAATGTTACGCATCACACCACTTCCGAGCCGGAAAGCTCGATTTCACCACGCGACACGCCAGGCCGCGAGCATTGCTGCGGCCAGAGCAATGCTATTTTGACGAAAAGGATGAGCGAACGGTTAATGGGGATTCACGTCCCGCGCGGCTTGGCGCGTCGGGTCGGCACTGCGCTGGCCGGATCGTCCGGCCAGGGATGACGGGGATAGCGGCCGCGCAGGTCGGAACGGACCGCGGCGTAGCTGCCGCGCCAGAAACCGGGAAGATCGCGCGTCACCTGCACCGGGCGCTGCGCCGGCGACAGCAACTCCAGCACCAGCGGCACCTTGCCGGCGGCGATCGAGGGATGGCTGTTGAGGCCGAACAATTCCTGCAGCCGCACCGCGATGGTCGGCCCCTGCTCGGCCTCGTAGTCGATCGCGAGCATGCTTCCGGTCGGCGCCTCGAAATGCGTCGGCGCCTCGCGCTCGAGCCGCGCGCGCATCTCCCACGGCAGCAGCGCCATCAGCGCGTCGGAGAGATCACCGGGCGAAATGTCCTTGAGCGCGATCTTGTCGTAGAGCGCCGGCACCAGCCAGTCGTCGCGGCGCGCGATCAATCCCTCGTCGGACAGGTCGGGCCAGCTGTCGCCCTCGGCCTTGCGCAGGAACATCACCCGGTCGCGCCATTGCTTTGCAGCCTTCGACCAGGGCAGCCGATCGAGGCCGGCGGCGATCAATCCTTCCGCGAAGATGCGCGCGGTGTCCTCCGAGGGCGACACGGCCAGTGTCGCTTCGGACAGCGTGATCGCATGCAGCGCGCGCTTGCGCCGCGCGCGCAATGCCATCGCGCCGCGGTCGAACGAAATCTCGTCGGCGCTCTCGATATGCTCGGCGAAATGCCGCTCAATCTCGTCCTGGGTGATTTGCGCAGCGAGCAGGATGCGCCCGCTCGCCGCCGTCCCGGTCATCTCGCCGATCGCGATGTAGGGCGCGCGGGCGAGCGAGGATGTCTGCTCGACGGCGGCGCCGCGGCCGTTGGCAAGCACGAAACTGCCATTGCCGCGATTGCGCGCGACGCGGTCCGGGAACGCATAAGCGAGCATCAAACCGGTCGAGAGATCATCCTGCGGTCCCGCCTTCTCCGAAGCCGCCACTTGCGAGGCCCAGCGCCGCGCCAGGTCGCGCGCGCTGGCGGCGCGCGGCGAACGATCGCGGCGAAACTGATCGCGCCGGTGCTCGAGATCGACGCTGTCGCCGCCAAGCCCGCGCTCGGTGATGATGGCCGCGATCTCGGCGGCGGCTTCCCCCTCGCCTGCGCGATGCGAATCCACGATCATGCGCGCGAGCCGCGGCGGCAGCGCCAGTGCACGCAGGCTTTTTCCCTCTGCGGTGATGCGGCCATCGCCATCGAGTGCGTTGAGCTCGGAGAGGAGGCTTTTTGCCTCTTTCCACGCGGGCGCCGGCGGCGGATCGAGGAACGACAGCGCGGCGGGATCGCTCACGCCCCATTGCGCGAGATCGAGCACCAGCGAAGATAGGTCGGCGCTCAAAATTTCCGGCTGGGTGTAGGGCGCGAGCGAGGCCGTCTGCGGCTCGTCCCAGAGCCGGTAGCAGACACCTGGCTCGGTACGGCCGGCGCGACCGCGGCGCTGGTCTACCGCCGCACGCGCAGCGCGCACGGTCTCGAGCCGGGTCAGCCCGATGTCGGGCTCGTAGCGCGGCACGCGGGCAAGACCGGAATCGACCACGATGCGTACGCCTTCGATCGTCAGCGAGGTCTCCGCGATCGATGTCGCCAGCACCACCTTGCGCATGCCTTTGGGAGCAGGCGAAATGGCGCGATCCTGCACGGTGGCGTCGAGCGCACCGAACAGCGGCACGATTTCGATGCTGGCGTCCTGCACGCGTTCGCTGAGAAAGTTCTGGGTCCGACGGATTTCGGCGGCGCCCGGCAGGAATGCCAGCACGGAGCCGCTGTCGGCGCGCAGCGCCGATGCGATCGCATCCGCCATCTGCCGCTCCACCGGCGCATCCGCCTTGCGGCCGAGATAGCGCGTCTCGACGGGAAAGGCGCGGCCCTCGCTCTCGACGACGGGTGCATCGCCAAGCAGCTTTGCAACGCGCGCGCCATCGAGCGTTGCCGACATCACGAGGATGCGCAGGTCTTCGCGCAGGCCGGTTTGGGCGTCACGGGCGAGCGCCAGGCCCATGTCGGCATCGAGCGAGCGCTCGTGGAATTCGTCGAACAGGATGGCGGCAACGCCTGGCAGCTCAGGATCGTCGAGGATCTGGCGGGTGAAGATGCCTTCGGTCACCACCTCGATGCGCGTGGTGCGCGAGATCTTCGAGCCGAACCGGACGCGGTAGCCGACGGTCTCGCCGGCGCGCTCGCCCAGCGATTTGGCCATGCGGTCGGCGCTGGCCCGCGCCGCGATGCGCCGCGGCTCCAGCACGATGATCTTCTTATCCCTAGCCCAGGGCGCATCGAGCAGCGCCAGCGGCACGCGCGTAGTCTTGCCGGCCCCGGGCGGCGCCACCAGCACGGCCGCATTGTTGGCCTCCAGCGTGCGCGACAAATCGTCGAGCACGGCATCGATCGGAAGGGGTGTGTCGAAACTGCGGGGCAAGATCTCGCATCCGTCATCGCCCGCCTTGCGCGCCGGGCGGGTGATCCAGTCAACTCAGATCCCGATCATCACGAAGATCGGGATGACTGGATACCTCGCCTTCGCGGGGTATGACAATCGTGTGTGGCGATCAGCCCTGCACAGGCGGGCGGCCGATGCTGTCATAGGTGAAGCCGGCGGCTTCCATGTCCTCGGGGCGGTAGATGTTGCGCAGGTCGACGACCACGGGCTGCGCCATGACGCTCTTCAGCCGGTCGAGATCGAGCGCACGGAACTGCACCCATTCGGTGACGATGACGAGCGCGTCGGCACCTTGCGCGCAGGAATAGGCGTCCTCGCAATAGGTGATGTCAGGCAGTTCGCTCTTGGCCTGCTCCATGCCGACCGGGTCGAACGCCTTGACCGTCGCGCCCATGTCGATCAGGCCTGTCACCAGCGGGATCGACGGCGCATCGCGCATGTCGTCGGTGTCGGGCTTGAAGGTGAGGCCGAGCACCGCAATGGTCTTGCCGCGCAGCGAGCCGCCGAGCGCCTGACTGACCTTGCGCGCCATCGCGCGCTTGCGATTTTCGTTCACGGCCAGCACGGATTCGACGATGCGCAAGGAGACGTCGTAATCCTGCGCGATCTTGATCAGCGCCTTGGTGTCCTTCGGGAAGCACGAGCCGCCGAACCCGGGACCGGCATGCAGGAATTTGGTGCCGATGCGGTTATCCAGGCCAATGCCGCGCGCAACCTCCTGGACGTTGGCGCCGGCTTTTTCGGAGAGATCGGCGATCTCGTTGATGAAAGTGATCTTGGTCGCGAGGAATGCGTTCGCGGCGTATTTGATCATTTCGGCGGTGCGACGCTCCGTGAACATCAGCGGCGCCTGGTTCAGCGACAGCGGGCGGTAGATGTCGCCCATCACCTTGCGGCCGCGCTCGTCGGAGGTGCCGACCACGACGCGATCGGGAAATTTGAAGTCGCGGATCGCTGCGCCCTCGCGCAGGAACTCGGGGTTCGAGGCGACCACGACGTCGGCGTTGGGATTTGTCTCGCGGATGATGCGCTCAACCTCGTCGCCGGTGCCCACCGGCACGGTCGACTTCGTCACCACGACGGTGAAACCGGTGAGCGACCGCGCGATCTCTTTCGCTGCGGCGTAGACATAGGAGAGGTCGGCGTGGCCGTCGCCGCGCCGCGACGGCGTGCCGACCGCGATGAACACGGCATCGGCATCGGCGACCGGCTTGGACAAATCGGTGGTGAAATCGAGCCGCTTGGCCTTGACGTTGGTCGCGACCAGCTCGTCGAGGCCGGGCTCGTAGATCGGGATCTCGCCGCGATGGAGCGCCGCGATCTTCTTCTCGTCCTTGTCGACGCAGGTGACGTCGTGACCGAAATCAGCAAAGCAGGCTCCGGACACCAGTCCCACATAACCCGTGCCGATCATCGCGATGCGCATGAAAATCCCTGTTTTAGATTGGTTAACGAAACCCCGACACGGGGCGGTTTAGCATTTTCCCGAGGGGAGGGAACAGTCCGCAGGCAAAAAAGCGGCATAGGAATTGAACCGGTAAAGAAGTCGGAAACCGTGCAGGCCCCACACTGCCCCGCACCCGAACAGGACGGGGCGGAACGCGCCTCGAAAAGAGACACCATGGCACCATCTGGCACAATTGCAGGGAGCGGAGGCAGCCAATCCCCTTCTGCCGCGCGTGTCGACTGGATCGACTACGCCAAGGGCATTTGCATCATCATGGTCGTGATGATGCATTCGGTGCTGGGGGTCGAGCTCGCCGCCGGCCAGACCGGTTTCATGCATGTCGCCGTGGCCTTCGCAAAGCCGTTCCGGATGCCGGATTTCTTCCTGATCTCGGGCCTGTTCCTGCCGCTGGTGATCGACCGGGACTGGCGAACCTATCTCGACCGCAAGGTGGTGCATTTCGCCTATTTCTATGTCGTCTGGGTGACAATCCAGTTCGGCTTCAAGGCGCCGGCTTTCGCGGCGGAGACGAGCTGGCACCACGTTGGCTTCTTGTATCTCGAATCCTTCGTCGAGCCGTTCGGCACGCTGTGGTTCATCTATCTGCTGCCGGTCTTCTTCATCGTCACAAAACTGACACGCAAATTCCCGCCGCTCGCGATCTGGCTGGTCGCCGCTGCCCTGGAGACAGCCCGGATCTCGACCGGCTGGACCGCGATCGACGAGTTCTGCTCACGCTTCGTCTATTTCTATTCGGGCTATCTGTTCGCGCCTTACGTGTTCGCGCTGTCGGATCGCGCGCGGAAGCATCCCGTCCTTGCGCTCGTAGCGCTCGCGACCTGGGTGCTGGTCAATGCCGGCCTCGTCGCATCGGGGGCCAGCGAATGGAAGATCGTCTCGCTCGTGCTCGGCTTTGCCGGTGCCTGCGCCATCATCATGATGGGCACGCTGCTCGCGCGCGCGCAGGGGCTGAACTTTTTCCGCTTCTGCGGCGAGCATTCGATCGTGATCTATCTCGCCTTCTTCCTGCCGATGGCGGCGACGCGGACGCTGCTGCTGCGCACCGGCATCATTCCCGATATCGGCGCGGTGTCGCTGATCGTCACCGTCGCCGGCGTGCTCGGAGCGCTCGCGATCTGGCGGGGCGCCTTGCTGTTCAATGCCCGCTTCCTGTTCGAGCGGCCGGACGCGTTCTGGATCGCGCCAAAGAAGGCCGGCGTGCGATTGCAGGCGGCGGAGTAGTCACGCTCGCGCTGTCGTCGCCCGGCTTGACCGGGCGACCCAGTATTCCACAGACAGTCGTTGTCGACGATAGGCCGCGGCGTACTGGATTCCCCGCTTCTGCGGGGAATGACAGCGGGGGATAGCGGCGCCAGCAAGCCAAAAATCACCCTCCCAAGGCTGTCAAAGCCCGCAAAAATTCATACATTGCGGCCATGCCAAAGACCTCCCCGAAGACCTCCGCCAAAGCCGATACCCCCACTGCCGCGCCAGCTGCTGCCAAACCGGTTGCGGCCAAACCGGTTGCAGCAAAGCCGGCCGGCAAGGGCGACCACATCTTCCTGGTCGACGGTTCCGGCTACATCTTCCGCGCCTATCACGCGCTGCCGCCGCTGAACCGCAAGTCCGACGGCCTGCAGGTCAACGCCGTGCTCGGTTTCTGCAACATGCTGTGGAAGCTGCTCCGCGACATGCCGGAAGACAACCGGCCGACGCACCTCGCGATCATCTTCGACAAGTCGGAGGTCACGTTCCGCAACAAGATCTACCCGGAGTACAAGGCCCACCGGGCGCCGGCGCCTGACGATCTCATCCCGCAATTTGCGCTGATCCGCGAGGCGGTCCGCGCCTTCGACCTGCCCTGCCTGGAACAAGTGGGCTTCGAGGCCGACGACCTGATCGCAACCTATGTGCGGCAGGCCTGCGAGCGCGGCGCCAGCGCGACCATCGTGTCCTCCGACAAGGATTTGATGCAGCTCGTCACCGATTGCGTCACCATGTTCGACACCATGAAGGATCGCCGCATCGGCATCCCAGAGGTGATCGAGAAATTCGGCGTGCCGCCGAACAAGGTCGTCGAGGTACAGGCTCTGGCCGGCGATTCCACCGACAACGTGCCCGGCGTGCCCGGCATCGGCATCAAGACCGCGGCGCAGCTGATCACCGAATATGGCGACCTCGACCAGCTGCTATTTCGGGCCACCGAGATCAAGCAGCCCAAGCGGCGCGAGGCGCTGATCGAGAATGCCGAGAAGGCGCGAATCTCGCGCAAGCTGGTGCTGCTCGATGACAAGGTCGACCTTGAGGTGCCGCTGGACGACCTCGCGGTCCACGAGCCCGACGCACGCAAGCTGATCGCCTTCCTGAAAGCCATGGAATTCACGACGCTGACGCGGCGCGTCGCCGAATATTCGCAAATCGATCCCGCCAATGTCGATGCCGACCCTGGCTATGCCAGCGGCGCCAGCGTGTTCACGACGCTGCCGCCCTCGGATGTCGTGCCTGCGCCGGGCGGCGATACGTCGGCGCAAGCCCGGGCGAAAGAGCCCAACAAGTCAGCGGGCAAGGACGACAAGGCTGCGAGCCCGAAGGGCGCGCCGATCTCGCTGGCCGCCGCGCGCGAAGAGGCGCTGCGCAAGCTTCCAGTCGATCGCGCCAGATATCAAACGATCAAGTCGCTCAAGGAGCTCGACGCCTTCATCGCGCGCATCCACGATACCGGTCATGTCGCGGTCGAGATCCGCGGAAACTCGATCGATCCGATGCAGGCCGATTTCTGCGGCATCGCGCTGGCGCTGGCGCCGAACGAGGCCTGCTATGTGCCGCTGGCGCACAAGCAAGCCGGCGGCGGGGCCGGCCTGTTCGACGCCGGCCTTGCACCCGATCAGGTCAAGCATGCCGATGCGATCGAGGCGCTGCGGCCGGTGCTGGAATCAGCGGGCATTCTCAAGATCGGCTTCGACCTCAAATTCACCGCCGTGATGCTGGCACAGCATGGCATCACCTTGCGCAACACCGACGATGCGCAATTGATCTCCTACGTGCTCGATGCCGGCCGCGGCTCGCATGCGATCGAATCGCTGTCCGAGCGCTGGTTCGGACACGCCATGCTGAAGGAGAGCGAGCTGCTCGGCAGCGGCAAGGGCAAGATCACCTTCGACCAGGTGCCGATCGACAAGGCCGCGGCGCTCTCGGCCGAAGGCGCCGACGTCGCCTTGCGCGTCTGGCGCGTGCTGAAGCCGCGCCTCGTCGCCGAGCACATGACCGCGGTCTACGAGACGCTGGAGCGGCCGCTGGTCGCTGTGCTTGCGCGCATGGAGCGGCGCGGCATCTCGATCGACCGCCAGGTGCTGTCGCGGCTGTCCGGCGACTTTGCCCAGACCGCGGCCCGCGTCGAGGCCGAGATCCAGGAGATCGCGGGCGAGCCGGTCAATGTCGGCAGCCCCAAGCAGATCGGCGACATCCTGTTCGGCAAGATGGGACTGTCAGGCGGCACCAAGACCAAGACCGGCGCCTGGTCGACCACCGCGCAGGTGCTCGACGAGCTCGCCGAGCAGGGCCACGACTTCCCGAAGAAGATTCTGGAGTGGCGCCAGGTCTCCAAGCTGAAATCGACTTACACCGACGCGCTGCCGACCTACGTCAATCCGCAGACCCATCGCGTGCACACGACCTACGCGCTGGCCGCGACCACGACGGGCCGGTTGTCGTCGAACGAGCCGAATTTGCAGAACATCCCGGTGCGCACCGAAGACGGCAGAAAAATCCGCCGCGCCTTCATCGCAACACCCGGGCACAAGCTCGTCTCCGCCGATTATTCGCAGATCGAGCTGCGGCTGCTGGCGGAGATCGCCGACATTCCCGTGCTGAAGCAGGCGTTCCGCGACGGGCTCGACATTCACGCCATGACGGCATCGGAAATGTTCGGTGTGCCGATCAAGGGCATGCCGAGCGAGATCCGCCGCCGCGCCAAGGCGATCAATTTCGGCATCATCTACGGCATCTCCGCGTTCGGCCTCGCCAACCAGCTCGGCATCGCCCGCGAGGAGGCCTCGGCCTACATCAAGAAATATTTCGAGCGCTTCCCCGGCATCCGCGCCTACATGGACGAGACGCGCGATTTCTGCCGGCAGAACGGCTATGTCACCACGCTGTTCGGCCGCAAATGCCACTACCCCGACATCAAGGCCTCCAACGCCTCGGTGCGTGCCTTCAACGAGCGCGCCGCGATCAACGCGCGGCTGCAGGGCACCGCTGCCGACATCATTCGCCGCGCCATGACGCGGGTGGAGGATGCCCTCGCCGAGAAGAAGCTGTCGGCGCAGATGCTGCTGCAGGTGCACGACGAATTGATCTTCGAGGTGCCCGACGCCGAGGTCGAGGCGACGCTGCCGGTCGTGCAGCACGTGATGCAGGACGCACCGTTCCCGGCCGTGCTGCTGTCGGTGCCGTTGCACGTCGATGCGCGCGCGGCGAACAATTGGGACGAGGCGCATTGAGGCGGCTCTTTACCTCTCCCGCTTGCACTCGCTGACGCCACACAGCCGGTGTCGTCCCCGCGAAAGCGGGGACCCATTAGCCACTGGATCGGGTTTGGCGAAGATTGCCCATGACCATCGCGCGTCAAACTTCTCCCTGGGGGTATGGGTCTCCGCGTTCGCGGGGACGACGTTGGAGTGACATGCGAGAACCTGAATTGTCCTCCGAGCAATTGCGCGATGGCTTGAGAATGCCTCGCATATTAGAACCGTGCCATCTCCCGCACCGGTTCACCCATGCCCCACACCTCCGCTTTGCTCGGCTTCGCCCTCGTCTGCCTTGGCCTCGTGCTCACGCCGGGGCCGAACATGATCTACCTGATCTCGCGCTCGATCACGCAGGGCCCGGCGGCAGGCATCGTTTCACTCGGCGGCGTCGCGCTCGGCTTCGTGTTCTACATGCTGTGCGCGGCGTTCGGCATCACCGCGCTGCTGCTCGCCATTCCCTTCGCCTATGACGCGCTGCGCTTTGCCGGCGCGGGCTATCTGCTCTGGCTCGCCTGGCAGGCGGTGAAGCCGGGCGGACGCTCGCCGTTCCAGGTCAAGCAGCTCGCGATCGACAGTCCGCGCAAATTGTTCGCGATGGGTTTTGTCACCAACCTGCTCAACCCGAAGATCGCGATGCTTTATCTCGCGCTGCTGCCGCAGTTCATCGATCCCACCGCCGGCAGCGTGCTGACGCAGTCGGTCGTGCTGGGGGCAATCCAGATCGCGATCAGCGTCAGCGTCAACGCGATGATCGCGCTCGCGGCGGGATCGATCGCGCAATTCCTGGCGAACCGGCCGAGCTGGATGCTGGTGCAGCGCTGGCTGATGGGCACGGTGCTGGCCGGGCTCGCGGTACGGATGGCGGTGGAAGCGAAGAAGGTGTGAGGCACTTTCTTCCTTCTCCCCTTGTGGGAGAAGGTGGCGCGAAGCGCCGGATGAGGGGTTCTCTCCGCTCGCAAGACTGTTCGTGAGGATGGAGACCCCTCACCCGTCTCGCCGCTTCGCATCGATCCACCCTCTCCCACAGGGGGCCTGTTGCGTAATCCGCCAGTTGTGATTCCCTAGGGCAAAGCCTTGGAGGTATCGATGGCAGTGAAGCGGACAGGACAGCCGAGCTTTGTGGAAGCGCTGATGCCGAAGGGCGCCGGCGCCAATGCGGCGCTGGATCGGTTGGCTGGCCTGGTCAAGTGGTACCCGTTCGAGAAGCTGATCGGCCATTTGCGGGATGAAGGGAGCCCCGGTCGTCCAGGCTATCCGGTGCTTGTGCTGTTTCGCGCGGTGCTGCTGCAGTCGCTCTACGGTCTTTCGGAGCGCGAACTGGAG
>NZ_PTFE01000104.1:0-24816 GCF_002936975.1 Bradyrhizobium sp. AC87j1 | reverse complement strand
AACACGATGATTGCGTTCGCGGCCAAGGCGGGATCGACGGCGTCCGATGGCGATGCGCGAAACAGTCCGTTCGCCGCTGCGCTGGTCGAGCATCTGCCGAAGCCGGGCCTTGATCTGCGCAAGGCCTTCGGGTTCGTGCGCGACGACGTGCTCAAGGCTACCGGCTACAAGCAGGAGCCCTATGTCTATGGCTCGCTCGGCGGCGACGACGTGCCCCTCGTCGTGCGGCCGGCGGCAACCGGTCCGCAGGCCAACCCGCAGGATGCTATTCGCAGGGATTACGAGCTCGCGCTTCAGCTTGCGACGCGCGACGGCTGGGAAGCGTTTCTGGCGGCATATCCGGATGGTTTCTACGCCAACCTCGCCAAGGGTCAGTTGAACAAGATCGCCGCCGAAGAGACGCGCGCGTCGGCTGAGCAAAAGGCCAAGGCGGCGGAGCAGGAAAAGACCAGGCTCATTGCCGAGCGCGCCCAGAAGGCAGAGCAGGAGAAGGCGGCAGCTGCCGCCAAGGCAGCCGAAGAGGCGCGCATCGCGGCCGAGAAGCAAAAGCAGATCGAGCAGGCGAAAGCGGAAGCGGCCGAGCATCAGCGCAAGGTGGCTGAGGCGGCGGCTGCGAAGGCGCTTGCCGAGAAGCAGGCAGTGGAGAAGGCCAAGGCCGAGCTTGCCGCGAAGCAGGCGGCGGAGAGGGCTGAGCAGGCCGCCAAGCCGACGGCCGATCGGCAGATACCCGAAGTCGAGAACCAGAAAGTCGCTACGCTCTCGCCCGCGCCGGCATCCACGTTATCGGCGGCTGATCTGACAAAATCCGTGCAGAGCGAATTGCGCCGCGTCGGTTGCCTGACCTCGTCTGCGGAGAGCGAGTGGAGTTCGGCCGCGCAGCGCTCGCTGACGCTGTTCAACAAATATGCCGGCACCCAGCTCGACGTGAAGCTCGCGAGCGTGAATACGCTCGATGCGCTGAAGGCGAAGCCCGGACGGGTGTGCCCGCTGGTTTGCAATTTCGGCTTCAAGGCCGACGGCGATCAATGCGTCAAGATCACCTGCCGCGCCGGCTATCGCGTCGGCGACGACAATGAATGCGAGAAGATCCAGGAAAAGAAGCCGGTCGCGACGCGCGAGGATGCGAGGAGGCGCGATGCTGATCGGAGGGCGACCGAAGCTGCGCCGTCCAAGCCCGAGGCGAGCGGGCAGATCATTTGCAGCTCGACCGGCTGTCGTCCGGTGCAAAAAGGGTGTCGGCTCGTCAGCGGGGTCATCCCCGGCAGGGTCAGCTCGAACACCGCAACCGGAGGCTCCTACGAGGTGTGCAACTAGCTTCCCTGACTGACCGGTTCAATGCAATGCATCGAGGCCCGCGGGTGATGTGGTGAATATTGTTAGATCCTTTTGCGTATTGATTGTTGCAGCTCTCGTCACTTGCGCGCCCGCGCAGGCCGAGAAACGAGTCGCGCTCGTCATCGGCAACTCCGCCTATAAGAGCGCGCCGAAGCTGGCCAACCCGGCGAGCGACGCCGGCTTGATCGGCGGCATGTTGAGGAAGGCTGGCTTCGATACGGTCGACGTCAGGCAGGACTTGAACGCGTCTGAAATGCGCAAGGCGCTGCGCGAATTCGGCGGGCGCACCAGGGATGCCGATGTCGCGGTCATCTACTATGCGGGCCACGGCATGGAGGTGGACGGCACCAACTATCTGATCCCGACCGACGCCGCGCTCGAGGCCGACACCGACGTCTACGACGAGGCGTTGCCGATCGATCGCGTGCTGGTGAGCATCGAGCCCGCCAAGCAGCTTCGGCTCGTCATCCTCGATGCCTGCCGCGACAATCCGTTCGCCAAGACGATGAAGCGCACGGTGGCCTCGCGCGCGATCGGGCGCGGGCTTGCCAAGGTCGAGCCAACCAGCCCGAACATGATGATCGCGTTCGCGGCCAAGGCGGGGTCGACGGCATCGGATGGCGATTCCCGAAACAGTCCGTTCGCCACGGCGCTCGCAGACCACCTGCCGAAGCCCGGGCTCGACCTGCGCAAGGCGTTTGGCTTCGTGCGCGATGACGTGCTGCGGAGTACCGCGAACAAGCAAGAGCCTTTCGTGTATGGCTCGCTCGGCGGCGATGACGTGCCGCTGGTGCCAGCCAAGCCGGCCGCGACCGGTCCGCAGGCAAATCCGCAGTCTGAACTCAGGCGGGACTATGAACTCGCGCTGCAGCTCGCCACGCGGGACGGTTGGGAGGCGTTTCTGGCGCAATATCCCGACGGGTTTTACGCCAACCTCGCCAAGGGCCAGTTGAACAAGATCGCCGCCGAAGAGACCCGCGCATCGGCCGAGCAAAAGGCCAAGGCGGCCGAGCAGGAGAAGACGCGGCTGATGACCGAGCGCGCCCAGAAGGCCGAGCAGGACAAGGCGGCCGCAGCTGCCAAGGCGGCGGAAGAGGCGCGGATCGCCGCAGAGAAGCAAAAACAGATCGAGCAGGCGAGGGCCGAGGCGGCCGAGCAGCAGCGCAAGATCGCCGAGGCGGCCGCAGCGAAGGCATTGGCCGAGAAGCAGGCCGCGGAGAAAGCCAAGGCCGAGCTTGCCGCGAAGCAGGCGGCGGAGAGGGCTGAGCAGGCCGCAAAGCCGACGGCCGATCGGCAGCTGCCCGAAGTCGAGAACCAGAAAGTCGCTGCGCTCTCGCCCGCGCCGGCATCCACGTTATCGGCGGCTGATCTGACAAAATCCGTGCAGAGTGAGTTGCGCCGCGTCGGCTGCCTGTCCGCCGCCGCAGACGGCGACTGGAGTGCGACGTCGCAGCGCTCGCTGACGCTGTTCAACAAATATGCCGGCACCCAGCTCGACGTGAAGCTCGCCAGCGTGGATGCGCTCGATGCGCTGAAGGCGAAGCCGGGAAGGGTTTGCCCGCTCGTCTGCAATTTCGGCTTCAAGGCCGACGGCGACCAATGCGTCAAGATCACCTGCCGCGCCGGCTATCGCGTCGGCGAGGACAATGAATGCGAGAAGGTCCAGGAAAAGAAGCCGGTCGCGACGCGCGAGGAGTCGCGGAGGCGGGATACGGATCGGAAACAGAGCGAGTCCGCGCCATCGGCGCCGCAGGCCTCGGGACAGATGATCTGCAACAACGCTGGATGCAGGCCGATCGCCAAGGGATGCCGGCTTGGGACCGCCAATCATCCTTCCAATCCCGCGGCTAAGATACCGGCTGAAATATGCAACTGATGATGAAGCACATCTTTCGGGCTTGCTCCATCGCGCTGACGGCCCTCGCTTTTTTTGTTCTTGCGACCTGGCTCGTTTGCGGACCGGCCCTTGCCGAGAAGCGCGTCGCGCTCGTGATCGGCAATTCCGCCTACAAGAACACGCTGCGGCTCACCAATCCCGTGAACGATGCCGCGCTGGTTGGCGACATGTTCAAGAAGGCCGGCTTCGATGCGGTCGACGTCAAAACAGACCTCAATGCCTCCGAGATGCGGCGGATGCTGCGCGAATTTGCCGGGAGGGTTCGCGACGCCGACATGGCGGTGATCTACTACGCCGGCCACGGCATCGAGCTCGACGGCAACAACTACCTCATCCCGACCGACGCGATGCTGGAGACCGACGGCGACGTTCTCGACGAGACGGTTGCGCTCGATCGTGCGCTGTTCGCCGTCGAGCCGGCCAAGCGGCTGCGCCTTGTCATCCTCGACGCCTGCCGCGACAATCCCTTTTCCAAGACAATGAAGCGCATGGTGGCCTCGCGCGCCATCGGGCGCGGGCTTGCCAAGGTGGAGCCGACCAGCCCGAACACGATGATCGCGTTCGCGGCCAAGGCGGGATCGACGGCGTCCGACGGCGATTCCCGCAACAGTCCCTTCGCCACGGCGCTGGTCGAACACCTGCCTAAGCCCGGGCTTGATCTGCGCAAGGCGTTCGGCTTCGTGCGGGACGACGTCTTGAAGAACACCGGCAGCAGGCAAGAGCCCTATGTCTACGGCTCGCTCGGCGGCGACGACGTGCCGCTGGTGCCGGCGAAGCCGGTCGCTGTGGCGGGACCGCAAGCCAATCCGCAAGACAGCGTGCGCAGGGACTACGAGCTTGCGCTTCAGGCAGGCCTGCGTGAGGCATGGGAAGCTTTCCTGCAGACCTATCCGGATGGCTTCTATGCCAACCTCGCCCGCGTGCAGCTGAAGAAGATTGCCGCCGAGGAGGAGCGCACGGCGGCGACCGAGAAGGCCCGGCAGGCCGAGCAGGAGAAGGTGAAGCTCGCCGCCGAACGGGCGCACAAGGCGGAGCTGGAAAAGGCGGCCGCTGCCGCCAAAGCCGCCGAGGACGCGCGGATCGCCGCGGAGAAGCAAAAGCAGATCGAGCAGGCGAAGGCCGATGCGGCCGAACGCGAGCGCAAGATCGCCGAGGCTGCGGCCGCGAAAGCGTTGGCCGAGAAGCAGGCGGCAGAGAAGGTCAAGGCCGAACTCGCTGCTAGGCAAGCCGCCGAGAAAACCGAGCAGGCCGCAAAGTCGGCGGCCGATCGACAGTTGCCCGAGGCAGAGCAGAAAGTTGCTGCCCTCTCGCCTGCACCAGCATCCACCTTATCGGCGGCTGATCTTACAAAATCCGTCCAGAGCGAGTTGCGCCGTGTCGGCTGCCTCACCTCGGCTGTGGAGGGCGAGTGGAATTCGGCCGCGCAACGCTCACTGACGCTCTTCAACAAATATGCCGGCACCCAGTTCGACGTGAAGCTCGCCAGCGTCGATGCGCTCGATGCATTGAAGGCGAGGCCCGGACGGGTCTGCCCGCTGGTGTGCAATTTCGGCTTCAAGGCCGATGGCGATCAATGCGTGAAGATCACTTGCCGCGCCGGCTATCGTCTTGGCGACGACAATGAGTGCGAGAAAGTATCCGAGAAGAAGCCGGTTGCCACGCGTGAGGATACGAGGAAGCGCGACCAAAGCCGAAAGGAAGCGGAAACCGCTGCCCCAAAATCGGAAGCCTCAGGACAGATAATCTGCAGGAGTGGTGTATGTAGGCCGGTCGCGAAAGGATGTCGCATCGTGCGAGATCCTACTCCGGGTGGCGCGGGCATGGGTCAAGCGGAAGTGTGTAATTAGTCATGCATCGCTGAGCCTGTGCAACGTGTCGAACTCCGGCGGTTGCGCGAAGGCTGTTGTCCTGGCTCGCGTTGGGGCCATTGCGAGTAGGTCGGCTCGATCATCCGGCTCTGCGAATGAGATTTACCCCGCCGGCATCCGCGTCTCGACCAGACGCGCCCAGAACGACGCGCCGTGGCCAAGGATGTTGTCGTTGAAGACGTAGGCCGGGTGGTGGCACTCGTTGCCGTCGCCCATGCCGACCAGCACCATCGCGCCGGGACGTGCTTCCAGCATGAACGAGAAATCCTCGGCGCCCATCATCGGGATGAACTTGTCGTTGACGCGATCGGTGCCGACGATGTCGCGGGCGACGTCGGCGGCAAGGCCGGCCTCGCGCGCATGGTTCATCGTCACCGGGTACATCCGGCTGTATTTGGTCTCGGCCGAGCCGCCATAGGCGCGGGCGACGCTCTCGGCGACTTCGCCGATGCGGCGCTCGACGAGATCGCGCACCTCGGGATCGAGCGTGCGCACGGTACCGCCGAGCTCGGCGACCTCGGGGATGATGTTGAAGGCGGTGCCGGAGTGGAATTGCGTGATCGAGATGACGGCTGACTTCAGCGGATCGACGTTGCGCGCCACGATCGATTGCAGCGCGTTGACGATCTGCGAGCCGATCAGCACGCTGTCAACGGATTTGTGCGGACCCGCGCCGGCGTGGCCGCCCTTGCCGTGGACCGTGATCTGGATGTTGTCGGAGGAGGCGAGCATCGCCCCGGGCGTGGTTGCGAAATGGCCTTCGGGCAGGCCCGGCATGTTGTGCATGCCGTAGACCTCCTGGATGTTCCAGCGCGTCATCAACCCGTCCTCGACCATGGCCTTGCCGCCGCCGCCGCCTTCCTCGGCGGGCTGGAAGATCATGATCGCCGTGCCGTCGAAATTGCGCGTCTCGGCGAGATATTTGGCGGCGCCGAGCAGCATCGCGGTGTGGCCGTCATGGCCGCACGCGTGCATCTTGCCGGGGACCTTCGACGCATAAGGCACGCCCGACGTCTCCATGATTGGCAGCGCGTCCATGTCGGCGCGGAGCCCAATGGTCTTGCCGGAGGCGGATTTGCGGCCGCGGATCACCCCGACGACGCCGGTGCGGCCGATACCCGTCACCACCTCGTCGCAGCCGAATTCGCGCAACTTCTCGGCGACGATGCCGGCGGTGCGGTGGACCTCGTAGAGCAGTTCCGGGTTCTCGTGGAAGTCATGGCGCCAGGCGGCCATTTCGTCGGAGAGGGCGGCAACGCGGTTGACGATGGGCATGGGGATCCGTTTCTTCTGTGTTCGCAGGGGCGATGGGCTGGAAGCGTACTCCGCGGCATCGCGGTCCGCAAATGGTCGCCGGGCTTTCGTCGCCTCGCTCCGTGGCTATAAGGTGAGGCAGCGATACGCCGGGGACGAGGGCAGGCCATGAAGTTCGGACGCGACATTCTCGTGCTGGCGGCCTGCTTCTCGATCATGGCGAGCCCGGCCCTCGCCTGCGATGTCGGCCCGGCCACTGCCGTGATTGCGTCGATCAGTCAGAAGATCGAGGCGGGCCAGATCAAGCGGATCGATCTTCTGAAGATCTCCGATCGGCTGCTCGCCAGCATCCCGATCTCGCCGGAGCATTTTTCGAGCTACGCAAGCGAACGCAGGACGCAGGTCCTGACTGCGACCGACGCGACCGAACTGGCGGCAGCCGTCAAGGCGCTGGCGCCCGTACAATTGTCTTACCAGCCCGATTTGCGCTGGCAGCTCGTCTTCCTCGATGATGCCGGCAATAGACTGCACACGATTTTCTTCAGCAAGCGCTACGCACAGGGGCGCGGCCGCGCGGGCTATGTCGACGGCAATATGTGCGGCTTCATCACCGCCACCATCGGCAGCCCCGCGCTCGTGAAATGGCTGCAGAAGCGACTATAGACCGCAATTGCACGAGCCCCGGCAGCCACGAGCGTGGCTCCTGGGCGACGCAAGCGGTGCTCAGCTTTCGCCGAACACGCGCTTGAAGATCGTGTCGACGTGCTTGAGGTGATAGCCGAGGTCGAACTGCTCCTCGATCTCGGCGTCCGAGAGATACTTTTTCACCTCCGTGTCCTTCTTCAGCAACTGAAGGAAATCGCCTTCGCCGCGCCAGACCGGCATCGCGTTGCGCTGCACCAGCTTGTAGGCGTCCTCGCGGCTCGCGCCCTTCTGCGTAAGCGCCAGGAGCACGCGCTGCGAATGGACGAGGCCGCCGAGGCGGTCGAGGTTTTTCTGCATGTTGGCGGGATAGACCAGGAGCTTGTCGATCAGGCCGGCGAGGCGCACCAGCGCGAAGTCGAGCGTCACGGTGGCGTCCGGGCCCATCATACGCTCGGCCGAGGAGTGCGAGATGTCGCGCTCGTGCCAGAGCACGACGTTCTCCAGCGCCGGCGTCACATAGGCGCGCACCATGCGGGAGAGGCCGGTGAGATTCTCCGACAGCACCGGGTTGCGCTTGTGCGGCATCGCGGAGGAGCCCTTTTGTCCTTCCGAGAAGAACTCTTCGGCCTCCAGCACCTCGGTGCGCTGCATGTGGCGGATCTCGACCGCGATGCGCTCGACCGAGGAGGCGATCACGCCCAGCGTCGAGAAATACATCGCGTGGCGATCGCGCGGGATTACCTGGGTCGAGATCGGCTCGGGGACGAGGCCCATGGCTTTCGCAACGTGCTCTTCGACGCGCGGATCGATCTGCGCGAAGGTGCCGACGGCGCCTGATATGGCGCAGGTCGCGACTTCCTTCCGCGCCGCGATCAGGCGCTCCTTGGCGCGCGAGAACTCGGCATAGGCATAAGCGAGCTTGAGGCCGAAGGTCACGGGCTCGGCATGGATGCCGTGGCTGCGGCCGATGGTCGGCGTCATCTTGTGCTCGAAGGCGCGCTTCTTGAGTGCGGCCAGCACCTTGTCGAGGTCGGCGAGCAGCAGGTCGGCGGCGCGGGTGAGCTGGACGTTGAGGCAGGTGTCGAGCACGTCGGAGGAGGTCATGCCCTGGTGGACAAAGCGCGCCTCGGGGCCGACGATCTCGGCGAGGTGAGTGAGGAAGGCGATGACGTCGTGCTTGGTCTCGCGCTCGATCTCGTCGATGCGGGCGACGTCGAAGGTGGCGTCCTTGGCCTTGGCCCAGACCGTTTTGGCGGCCTCTTTGGGGATGGTGCCGAGCTCGGCGAGGGCATCCGCCGCATGCGCCTCGATCTCGAACCAGATCTTGAACCGGGTCTGCGGCTCCCAGATCGAGGCCATTTCCGGGCGGGTATAGCGGGGGATCATCTGACGGCTCCAGGAAGGTGGGCGGGCGGCCCCAAGGGGCGGCGCCGGCCAAAATGCTTTTTACGCCGTGATTTAACAGAGCAGGCACGGCGAAACAAACGGTCTGGGCCCCGGGAGAGGGGGATCGCCGAGCTATCCACCAAACCGGTTAGTAGGGGTGGCGACCCCAGCTGCAAATATTAACTGTCAATCACGGATCATTGACTGACAGATATTGAAATCTGTCAGCGGGACGTGTATATCCGTTGTCGGACGCTCCGATTGGGTGTCCCGCGGTCACCTCCAGGGGGAGCCCGACATCCGAAATAGTTCTCGGATCGAAGGTCGCCATCGAAGGGCGAGGGCCGTGGACGAATGGAGATAAAAGAAAATGACAACCGAAATCATCAACTTCACCGGCGCGATTGGGCATTGGCTCAATTTGCTGGTGGCGCGCCAGATCGCGGCGCAGGCTGCAAAACTGCCTCATTAAGGCGAGAGCTTTCCGAAACGGCCGGCATGGGCGCTTCGGAAGCAGCTCTATCGCCGGGTAACTGAGCCCAAACGGGAACATGGTGCTGGCATGAATGAAGCCGTTGTCTTGACGCCGGAGCGGATCCTCGAAGTGACCGAGGACGTCTTGCGGCGTTACGGACTTGCCAAGGCCACCGTGGTCGACGTTGCCCGCGCGCTCGATGTGAGCCACGGCAGCGTCTATCGTCATTTCCCGAGCAAGGCCTCGCTGCGCGAGGCCGTGGCCAAACGCTGGTTGGACCGCATCGACGCGCCGCTCCGCCAGATCGCGGCGGAGGAGGGCCCGGCGCCGGCGCGGCTCGACCGCTGGCTGCGGACGCTGTTCGCCGCCAAGCGTTCGCGCGTGCTCGACGACCCCGAGATGTTCGAGACCTATCTGACGCTGGCGCGCGAGGCCTGCGCGGCCGTCAAATGTCACAAGGACACCATGATCGACCAGATCTCGGCGATCCTGACTGACGGCGTGAAGCAGGGCGCATTCGCCATCGGCGACGTCAAGACCACCGCGCGCGCGATCTTCGATGCCACCGTCCGCTTCCACCATCCGGCGCACGCCGACGAGTGGAAGGATGCCGATCTCTCCGCGCGCGTCGATGCGACGCTCGCGCTGCTGCTGCGCGGCCTGAAGGCGGCCTGAGGCCGCGGGACCCATTCAATCCGCGCTGCGGCCGATCAACCTCTCGCCTTGTGAAGAAGGGCGCCGTCGCGAAGCGAGGGCGAGGAAGCCGAATGTCTCCGCGCGTGGAAGGCAGGATCGGACGATGGAACGACCGGCGGACTATCCGGGTATGCATTGACCGCGATTTCGACGGCGTCCTTTGACCGCTTGCGAAGTCGGTAGAAGGTTAGCTCCTGGTCGAGCATTGGACAGCGGAAGTGGACGACGGCTGTGTCCGGCAGGCGGCAAAGTTCGTCGATGAGCTCGCCTACTGTGATGATCGGGGGATGGTCGACTGCCTTGTGATGACCCTTACTCATGACCGTGTGACTCCTTCACTGCGATACTAACCGGAGCCGGATGGTGTCCGTTCCAATCTCGTTCAGCAGATTGAGAAACTTCAAGGGACCAGGGCAGTGCGGCAGCTTTGCTGCTAGATCCGCGTCAATCCGCAACTCGCTGCCAGCCGCACCAGCTGCGCGTCCGTGCGCGCGCCGGTCTTGGTCTTGATCAGATAGTGGTAGTTCTGCACTGTCTTCACACTGAGATTGAGATGCGTCGCGATCTGCTCGGTGGTGGCGCCGCCGGCGAACTGGCGCAGGATCTCGATCTCGCGCTCGCCCAGCTGATCCAGCGCTGAGCCCGCCGATAGACTGTCCTCGGCGAGGATATGCGCGATATCGTCGCTCATGGCCCGCTCGCCGCGCGCGACGGCGCGGATCGCGGTGACGACGGCGGACGGTTCGCTGCTCTTGGTGACGAAGCCGCTGGCGCCGGCGCCGAAGGCGGCTTTCACCAGCACGGCCTCGTTGTGCATGGTGAAGACGAGGATCCGCGCCCGCGGACTGCGCGCGCGGATGTTGCGGATCGCCTCGAGCCCGCTCGCGCCGGGCATCGAGATGTCGAGCAAGACGACATCGGGATCATGCGCCTTGAACGCGCTGTAGGCGTCCGCGGCGTTGTCGGCCTCCGCCACGACATGCAGATCGCCCTGGCTTTCCAGCACGCGCCGGTAGCCTTGGCGGACGATCGGGTGGTCGTCGACGAGCAGCACGGAGATGCCTGTTGCTGCAACCTCGCTCATTTCGCCCTCACGCGGCGAGCGGGATGGTGGCGGCGACGCTGAGGCCGCCGCGGGCAGGCAGGATCGAGAGCGATCCGCCGGCCGCCGTGACGCGCTCGCGGATGCCGGTCAGGCCGAAGCCGGCCGATTGCGCGACGCGCTCCGCATCGCCGCCGCCGTCGTCCTCGACGCGGATCAGCAGCGCGTCCTCCTCGCCGGCCCGGCGTTCGATGCGCAAAGAGATCTCGCGCGCCGCACCGTGACGCAGCGCGTTGGTCAGGCATTCCTGCGCCACGCGATAGGCCGTGGTGGCGGCCGGACCGCTGATGTCAGTAAGGTCACCCCTGAGGTCGAGCTGGATCGTCGGCCGCGCCGCGCTCTGTGAGCGCCAGCTGTCGACGAGATTGACGAGGCTTGCCTCGAGCCCGAGCTCCTCGGGCAGGGGATTGCGCAGACGCTTCAGCGCATCGCGGAGCGAGGCCATCAGATGATGGGTGGCCTGCGAGATCATGCGCGCATCCTGCGCGATGCCATTATCCCGATTGTCCTTCGTGCTCGCCGTTTCGATCGTGTTGGCGAAGGCGAGAATGGCGGAAAGATTCTGCCCGAACTCGTCGTGCAGCTCGCGGGCGAGGGCGCGGCGCTCGTCGTCGCGGATCTCGATCAGGCGCCGCGTCAGCGCGGCGCGCTGCTCTGTGGCTTCCTCCAGCCGGCCGCCGAGTTCGTCGACGGCGCCGCCGATCATCGCCAGCTCCATGGAGCGGAAGCGCGGCAGTTTGGTGCGATACTGCCCGCGCGCCATGCGCTGCAGGGCGGTCACGATCGTGCGCGCCGGTGCCAGCGCATGCGCGATCGCCAGCGAAGCCAGCAGCGCGATCGCCGCCGCCATCAATAGCGCGACGTCGATCACGTTGAGGATGTATTCCCAGGCGAGCGAGACGGCGGCCGCGGCATCCGGCGTCGCGACCACGGTGCCGGCGGTCGCGGCGCGGGGACTGACGGGCCGGACCACCTCGGCGTGGCTGCCGAGGAAGGTCGGCACGATCGCGGCGAACCAGCGCGGCGGGCTCTTGCCCAGCCCCTCGCTCTGGCCGCAGAGCGGCTTCTCGAATGCCGCGGCCGGCTGGATCTCGACGCAGACGCCGGGCGAGATTAGCTTCATGGTCTCCAGGGTGCGCCAATCCGGAACGGGCAGGAGATGCTCGCGCGCTCTGCTGCTCCGCAACAAAAGCTCGCGCCAATACAGCGCCTGAAGCGCCTGCGCGACCCGCTGCGCCGAGGCCGCAGTCGACCGGTCGACGCTGCGATAGGCGTCGAATGTGGCCCATATGGTTGCCGCGCCAAGGCACAGGGCCACGATAAGCAGCAGACGGGCGACAAGCTGAAGCACGAGGCGCATGCGATCACCCTCGACGTTTGATAAGCTCAGCCTAACAATGCCGCCGCCCCTTGCCAATTGCGGGGTGTGGCGGGATTGCAGCTCGGGCAAATTTCCCAAGCAGGATTGGGCATGGGTCTTTGGACCTGATACGGCGACTTTGATCTAATCGACTGGAATCTTTGCAGGCCAATCGTTGCGGGCCGGGAGCAGTGCAGCATGAGTTCGATCACGATTGGACCGATCGCGGGAACCGCGACCGACCCATCCGAGCGCAGTGCGCTCCTGTTCTGGATGATCTTCACGGGGCTCTCGATCTTCGCCGTCGTGCTGCTGTGGCGGTTCGGCCTGATCCATCTGATGCTGACCTCGGACCGGACCTACATTTCGAGCGTCATCGCGGTGCTCTATGTCCTGACCTGCGGCCACTGCTTCCTGCGCACGCGGGCGATCGCGCGTGAAGGCGCAGCGGCGCGGCGCTGCCGCGAGGCGCTCGCGGCGCCTGACGGCGGCAAGGTGCTCGATGCGAGCGCGGCGGCGCTGCCGCGCGGGCTGGTGCGCGACCACATCCAGAGCCTGCTGACGAAAGCGGCCGCGCAGGGCTACCGCCCGGTCGACCAGACGTTGCTGCTGCGGACGCTCGCGGACCGGCTGCGCGGCTCCAATGGGTTCGGCGCCTTCGTCTCGGATACGCTGATGAAGCTCGGCCTGCTCGGCACCATCGTCGGCTTCATCATCATGCTGGCCCCGATCGCGGGGCTGGATGCCGCCGACAAGGTCGCGATGCGCTCTTCGATGGGGCTGATGAGCGACGGCATGGCGGTCGCGATGTACACGACGCTCGCCGGCCTCGTCGGCTCGATCCTGGTCCGCATCCAGTATTACATGCTGGATGCCGCGACCCAGCGTGTGTTCTCGGATGCGGTCGTGCTGACCGAGACCTATGTGACGCCCGTGCTGGAGCGCAAGGGGTCTGAAAAGGGGGCTGGAATCAAGGGCGCCGGAATCCCGTCATGATGGATGATTTCGGCCTCTATCCGCGCGAGGAGCCGTTCGATCCGCTGGGCGTGATGCTGTTCAAGGCGCTCCAGGTGATCGCGTTCCTATTCTTTCTTGCGCTGCTCGCGGTCTCTCCTGATGCCAAGGAGGGCAAGATCGATTCCAAGGCTGAGTTCATGATCACGCTGGACTGGCCGGACAGCCACCCCGACGATCTCGACCTGTTCGTGCAGGATCCCGCCGGCAACATCGCCTGGTATCGCCATCGTGAGGCCGGCTTCCTGACCCTCGATCGCGACGACCGCGGCGGGGCCAATGACTTCATTATGGTCGCCGGCAAGAAGATCGCCTCGCCGATCCGCGAGGAGATCGTCACGGTGCGCGGCATCGTCGCCGGCGAATACACCGTCAACGTCTCGCATTTCGTGGCGACGACCAGCGAACCCGTCACGGCCAATGTGAAGGTGCAGAAGCTCAATCCGACCGCGCAGGTGGTCTTCGACAACAAGTTCACGCTCGACCACACCGGCGACGAGAAGACCGCCGTGCGGTTCCGGCTCGATGCCGAGGGTAAGGTCATCGACGTGAGCCAGCGGCCGAAATCGCTGCTGGAGACGTTCCGCAGCAGCTGGCGCAACGGGGCCGATCTCGACCCGAGAACCGGTGTGAGCAGTAACGCCAAGAGGATACGCCGTGACTAATCTGCAAACGGTCATCCTCACGCTGTCGGTTGCCTATGCCGTGATCGGCGCGCTGCTGCTGATCGTGCTGGTCTATGGGCGGCTGCACTGGTCGTTCAAGGCGGTCGCGGTGGTGGTTACCAGCGCGTTCTACATCGTCAGCTTCAGCGAGATGCGTGGGTTGCTCGGTTGGGCCAGCACCGACCGGCTGCCGGCGACCTTCAAGCTGCTGAAGTCCCGCATCGTCGAGCCGCATTCGCTTCAGGGTGATCCCGGCTCGATTTATCTGTGGGTCGAGCAGCTGGACGAGGACAATCGCCCGAGCGGCATCCCGCGCGCCTTCCGCGTGCCCTACGACGACAGGCTCGCCGACAAGACCCATGCCGCGGAGAACGAGATCGCGTTGGGACATCCGCAAGGTGGCCGTGCCGCGGATTTCGGCGGCGGTGATGGCAGCCTCATCGATATGGTCCGCGAATATGTGACGCCGAAGACCATTTTGGAGACCACCGGCGGTGATTCCTCGACCGGCGAATTCCTCGCCCCGCCGGCCGGCGCGCAAGGCGCCGTGTTCACGCCGATACCGCCGCCCCGGATGCCCCCAAAGGACGAGCAATAGGCCCTTCGTCATCGCCGCAGGATCATCACCGCAAGGCTGCGCTGGTAAACGGCGCGGCGCTGGCGCATGGTTTTGACCTCCCTCAATTTGGCCTTACCGGCCTTCAATAAGAATTGGAGGGTGGAGGGTGCGTGCTCCTAGCTGTCTTTTCGGATATCCATGGCAACAGGCAGGCCTTCGAGGCCTGCCTGAAGATTGCCCGTGCGAGGGGCGCGGAGCGGTTCGTCC
This sequence comes from Bradyrhizobium sp. AC87j1, assembly GCF_002936975.1. Taxonomy (NCBI): domain Bacteria; kingdom Pseudomonadati; phylum Pseudomonadota; class Alphaproteobacteria; order Hyphomicrobiales; family Nitrobacteraceae; genus Bradyrhizobium; species Bradyrhizobium sp. AC87j1. The sequence continues at coordinate 10,293 of NZ_PTFE01000104.1, read as the reverse complement.
TGCTCGGCGATTTCGTCGGCTATGGCGCCGATCCGGAATGGGTGGTGGATACCGCGATGGAGCTCGTTGCCCAGGGTGCGATCGCCGTCCGCGGCAATCACGACCAGGCGGTCAATTCCTCGACCGAGACCATGAACGCCGAGGCGCAAATCGCAATCGAATGGACCCGCGGCCGGCTTGATAACGCGCAGCGGCGGTTCCTGACCGAACTGCCGATGCTGGTGGAGGATAGCGATCGTCTCTTCGTGCATTCGGAAGCCTCCAGCCCCCAGCGCTGGCACTATGTCCGCTCGACGGTGGACGCCGCCAAGAGCCTGATTGCAACGCCCGCTCATGTTACGTTTTGCGGCCACATCCATCGTCCCGCGCTCTATTCGATGTCGGTGACGGCCAAGATGACGAGCTTCGTGCCGAAGACCGACGTTCCGGTGCAGCTTCTGCGCGGCCGGCAATGGCTCGCCGTGCTCGGCTCGGTCGGTCAGCCCCGCGACGGCGATCCGTCGGCAGCCTTCGTATTGTTCGACACCGAGACGTGCCAGATCACCTACTGCCGCGCGCCCTATGATATCGGGACCGCGGCGGACAGGATTCGCGACAACGGCCTGCCGCACTGGCTCGCCGATCGGCTCTCGCAGGGGCGCTAGAGGCCGATGCCGAAGCCCCTGGTCAAATCCGGCGCGGTGATCGATGGTTACACCATCGGTGAATGCGTTCATGCCGGCGGCATGGCGACGCTGTGGACGGTCACCCATCCCGGCATCGACGTGCCCTTGCTGATGAAGATTCCGCGAGTGTCGGAGGGCGAGGACCCCGCCGCGATCGTCTCCTTCGAGATGGAGATGATGATCCTGCCGCGGCTGGCGGGTCCGCACGTCCCGGCCTGTTTCGGCACCGGCGATTTCGCGCACCAGGCCTATGTCGTGATCGAGCGCATCAGCGGCACCACGCTCTACAAGCGGCTGCCCGACCTGCCGTTGCCTTACGACGAGGCGCGGCAGCTCGTCGCCAAGATCGCAACCGCGCTTGCCGATCTCCACCGCCAGAACGTGATCCATCACGACATCAAGCCGAGCAGCATCATGTTCCGCGATAGCGGCGAGGCGGTCCTGATCGACTACGGCCTGTCGCATCACAACCACCTGCCGGATCTTCTGCAGGAGGAATTCCGCCTGCCTTACGGCACCGCGCCCTACATGGCACCCGAGCGGCTGTCAGGGGTGCGCGACGATCCGCGGAGCGACCTGTTTTCGCTCGGCGTGCTGCTCTATTTCTTCACCACTGGCGAGCGGCCGTTCGGCGAGGGCGAGACGCTGCGCGCGATGCGGCGCCGGTTGTGGCGCGATCCGCACCCGCCGCGAAGCTTGCGCGCCGACTATCCGCTCTGGCTTCAAGAGGTGGTGCTGCGGTGTCTCGAGATCGAGCCGGTGTGGCGCTATCCGACGGCGTCGCAGCTTGCCTTCGATCTCGCCCATCCAGACCAGGTCAAGCTCACCGCGCGCTCGGAGCGGGTGAGACACGACCCCATCGGCGTCGCTTGGCGGCGCCGCTTCAACCAGGGCGTCATGGCGCCGCGCGCGAAATCGGATGTTGCCGCCCAGATCGCATCGAGCCCCATCCTCGCCGTCGCGCTCGACACCGTGGAAGGCACGCCGGAGCTGAACGAGGCGCTGCGCGTGACCACCGAGCGCATCCTTGCCACCTTGCCGTCAGCACGGCTTGCCTGCGTCAACGTGCTCAAGCTGAACCGGATCGCGATCGACCGGACGCTGGACGAGCAGGGGTCCAACAAGCATATCGACCGCCTGGTGGCGCTCAGGCATTGGGCGACGCCGCTCAAGCTGGATGAGAGCCGGCTGTCGGCTCATGTGCTGGAGGCGGTCGATCCCGCCGCCGCGATCCTCGAGTTCGCCGAGGTCAACCAAGTCGACCACGTCATCATCGGCGCGCGGCAAGGTTCGTTCAGGCGCACGCTGCTCGGCAGCGTCTCGGCCAAGGTAGCTTCGGAAGCGGCCTGCACCGTCACCGTGGTACGGCCGCCGCGGATGGCTGGGGAAGCCGGCGAGCCCAATGCCGGCGAAGTGCCAGGATAGACCGCCTGCCGATTTGAGGGTGGATCAGGCCGCGTGGGCGGAGTGAATGGTGCGCTTGCGGCGGATCGGCCAGGAGAATTGCGGGCCGGGCTCGCCGTGATCCGGACTGCCGCCGAAATATTGGATGATCTCGCGGCAGGGCTCGCAATTGAACAGGTTACGCGACGCGGATGCCTTGGTCATTTCCTTGAGGCAGTTCGGGCAGTGCGGTTTCATGGGAGGTGGTCCGGAAAAGAGTGTCTCAGTGTCGGCGCTGCGACGGAAACGAATGATCGAGGTCCGAATTGTCGTGCCCGGCATCGTCGCCGAGTGCGCCATCGGCACGCTCGAGGCGGCCGAAGAAATAGTCGAGGCCCGGATGCGGGCGGCGCGGGATCCGGCACCTGCGCTTCGGCTGGCGCTTCACGAGTGCGATCTGCATGGCGCTCAGCCCCGACGGCGAAGGTGGATGATGCGGGCGGAAGCCGCGGCCTTCACTGGTCGTGCGACAAAGAGGCTGCGAGTTGCAATCGCCGCGTTGAATCCGAACCACAACGCTACGCCAGTCCAAACCAGGGTCGTCGTCATGATGTGCTCCCGTCAAAAGCAGGCAGGAGTCACTTGCGGTGATTTGCGCGAATCAGTGAAGTCCGGATGAGTACGGATCAAGAGTGCAATTTTAGGCAATACGCGTCGCAACACCCGTAAAAGCCGCGGGATTTTCCGCCGTCCGCCTGCGTCGTTTGATCCAGCTCAAATCGCTTCGCCGCGAGCTCCCAGCGCGGCATTGCGGATCGCGGCGATGTTGGTCTTGTAGGCTTCCTGCGTGCCGCCCCTGAACACGGATGTGCCGGCGACGAAGGCGTTGGCGCCGGCCGCGGCGAGCGCGCCCGCAACTTCGGGGCCGACGCCGCCATCAACCTCGATGTCGATCGGGCGTCCGGCCGTCATCGCGCGGATGTCGCGGATCTTGCCGATCGCGGAAGGGATGAAGGCCTGGCCGCCGAAGCCGGGATTGACCGACATCACCAGCACGAGGTCGACGAGGTCGAGGACATATTCGAGCGTGCTGATCGGTGTGCCGGGATTGAGCGAGACGCCGGCCTTCTTGCCGAGCGCGCGGATCGCCTGGAGCGAGCGGTGCAAATGCGGACCGGCCTCCGCATGCACGGTGATCTGGTCGCAGCCGGCTTTCGCAAAGGCCTCGAGATAGGGGTCACAGGGCGAGATCATCAGGTGCGCGTCGAACACCTTCTTCGTGTGCGGGCGCATCGCCTTGATGACGTCGGGGCCGTAGGAGATGTTGGGAACGAAGTGACCGTCCATCACGTCGAGATGGATCCAGTCCGCGCCGGCGGCGTCGACGCTGCGCACCTCCTCGCCGAGCCTGGAGAAGTCCGAGGCCAGGATCGAGGGCGCGATTGCCAGGGGGCGGGGGGCGAAGGCTTGGGTCATGGCGCGGTTTCCCGTGGCGGCCGAAAGAAGATTGGGCCTCGCCTAACATGGGCCTCCGTGGCGGGCAATGCAGGGCAGGCGTGCTTCCTGTGGGCGGAAATTTCTGCCGCGACCGGCATGATTTGCCGGTGTTCCCGGGCCGTCGAAGGTGCGGTGGCGGCGGATTTCATTGAACTTTTTACGCTGGCACGACGCTTGCTGACGTTACCCGAAGAACATTGGCGGCGGCATGCCGCATCGGTTGGAGTTGTGCAATGTTGTTAGCCCTTGGCGCCGTATCCAGCGCGCTCGACGCGATCCAGTCGCTGACGAACTCCAGGTCGTCCTCGTCGACGCAGAAGGCCGGATCTTCGCAGGGCGCAACCAACCCGTTCGCAATCGACAGCAGCACGGGCAGCATGACGACCTCATTGGTCGGCTCAGCCAATCCACCACAGATCGCGCCGGCGACCATGAACGCGCTGCTCGCCGCACAGAGCCAGTCGACCGACGGCGCGAGCACTTCGGCGAGCTCGACCTCGACGAGTTCGTCGTCCTCGATGTCGAAGGGCCGGGAGACTGCGCTCAAGGATCTGTTCTCGCAGATCGATGCGGACGGCGACGGCAGCATTACAAAGTCCGAGTTCGAGGACGCGCTGGGCGCCGGCGGCACCAACCTCGCGCAGGCCGACGATGTCTTCTCGAAGCTGGATGCGAACGCCGACGGCAACGTCAGCCTTGACGAGATGTCGAAGGCGCTGAAGAGCGGCCACGGGCACCATCACGCGCAAGGCGCCGGCGGCGCGGGCGATGGATCGGATTCCTCGTCGAAGTCCGGCGGCGGATCGACCTCGACCACGACGACCGCTGCCGACGGCTCGACCACGACGACCGTCACCTATGCCGACGGCTTCAAGATGTCGACGACGGTGCCGGGCGCCTCCAGCCCCCGCAACTCGGCTTACGATCTGTTCGCGCAGTTGATGCAGCAGCAAGGCGGGCAGGGGCAAGGCTCTTCGGCGGCTGCCGGCTCATCGATGTCGATGAGCGTGTGAACGGCATCCGAGGTCAGCCGACATATTCGTGCGTGATGTCACGATAGGCGTACCGGTCGCGAATCTCGTGGTTGAAGAACGCGCCCCCTTTGAGCGCGTTTCCCTGAACAGGGCGGCGACCTCGGGCGGAACATCCTCGTAGACATAGAGGCGTCCGCTGACGAAAGTCACCATCAGCTCGCGCGTCTCCGGCGCATAACGGAAGAAGCGGATCACGGAAGGCGGCATGGCGGTACACCTTGGCCCGCCAGGATAACGCCTTATCCGCCGTTTCGTTTCTAGCCGAACCGGTCCATCCAGGTCGGCAGCGCTCCCGGGAACGGTAGCGCGGCTGCGCTATAGACGCCGCGGGCGATTGCGCGCGCGACCACGTTGGCTGCGACGGTGCCGAGTTCGGTGAGGCCGACCAGCGGATCGATCGGCTTCTCACCGGTGGCGGCCGCAAACAGCACGTCGCCGTCGGTCGGTGCATGCACCGGATAGATCGCGCGGGCAAAGCCGGTGTGTGCGATCATCGCGAGCCGCTTGGCCTGGGGCTTGGTCAGCACCGCGTCGGTGACGACGGCGCCAATGGTGGTGTTTTCGCGCGCGTTCGCGGCAGGGCCGCCCTTGATGCGCATGCGGAGCATGTCGTCTGTGAATTTGTCCGGCAGGCCGCGTCCGCCGAACTCGCCGTTCGCCTCGAACGGCGCCGCCCAGAACCAAGGTCCGTTGCCGACGGTGACGCTTCCCACCGCGTTGACGGCGACGATCGCGGCGACCTTGACGCCATCAGGCGTCACCGCCGAGGCCGAGCCGAGCCCACCCTTGAACGTTGCAGTGGTGGCACCGAGGCCGGCGCCGACGCTGCCGATCGCGAAGTCGGCGCCGGCGGCGGCCGCCGCGGCGTAGCCGAGGTCGCGATAGGGCGAGAACCGTCCCCAGGCCTTGTCGCCCCCATTGAGCAGATCGAACAGGATCGCGCCGGGCACGATCGGGATCAGCGCTTCCCGAACTCGGTGGCCGCGGCCCTGCTCGGCGAGCCAGGCCTGCACCCCGCCGCCGGTATCGAGGCCAAACGCGGAACCGCCTGACAGTGCGATCGCGTCGACGCGCTCGACGGTGTTGGCGAGATCGAGCAGAGCGTCCTCGCGCGTGCCGGGACCGCCGCCGCGGACGTCGATCGCCGCGACAGCCGGCTGGTCGAAGATGATCGCGGTCGTGCCGGAGGCAACTTTGGCATCCTCGGCATGGCCGACGCGGACGCCGGCAATATCGGTGAGCAGATTTTTCAAGACGGCCTCATCGTTGAGTGCAGTTCGCAATCTGCGATAGCGCAGAGAGCACGCAGGCTCAACTGGCGAGTGCCGTCCTGAGCATCTTGGCAAGCTCGGACTTGCGGTAGGGCTTTGCCAGCAGCAGCACGCCGGAATCGAGCCGGCCGTGGTGGACGATGGCGTTCTCGGTGTAGCCCGAGGTGAAGAGCGTCTTCAGGTCGGGGCGGCGGCGGGCGGCTTCATCGGCAAGCTGGCGACCGTTCATGTTGCCCGGCATGATGATGTCGGTGAAGAGCAGGTCGATGGTCTTGTCGTTGTCGATGATGGTCAGGGCCTCCGCGCCGTTGGCGGCCTCGAGCGCGGTGTAGCCGAGGCTCTTGACCTGGGTCACCACATATTGCCGAACCAGCGCATCGTCCTCGACGATCAGGATCTTCTCGTCGCCGCCGGTGATGGGCGCGTTCTGGAGCACTTCGATCTCGGTCTCCTGCACGCCGCTCGAGCGCGGCAAGTAGATCTTTACGCTCGTGCCGTGGCCTTCCTCGCTGTAGATCTTGACGTGGCCGCCGGACTGCTTGACGAAGCCGAACACCATGCTGAGCCCGAGCCCGGTGCCCTTGCCAACCTCCTTGGTGGTGAAGAAGGGGTCGAACACCCGGTCGATCAACTCCGGCGGAATTCCGGAGCCGGTGTCGCTGACCGCGATCATCACGTAACTGCCGGCGACCATGTCGGCATTCATGCTGGCATAGCCGTCGTCGAGGAAGACGTTGCGGGTCTCCAGCACCAGGGTGCCGCCATCGGGCATCGCGTCACGTGCGTTCAGCGCGAGATTGAGGATCGCCGTGGAAAGCTGGCCGGGGTCGACCAGAGCCGGCCATGCATCCTCGGTGAGCTGCGGCATGATGGTGATCTGCTCGCCCAGGGTGGGGTGCAACAGCTTGGCGGCTTCGAGCGCCAGCGCATTGACGTCGATCTCGCGAGGCTGGAGCGGCTGCTTGCGGGCGAAGGCAAGCAGGTGCTTGGTCAGCTGCGCGCCGCGCTCGGCGGCGTCGTCGATCAGCTTGGTGATCGCAGCCAGCTCGGGCCGGTCGGCAACCGCGTCCGACAAGATGCCGATCGTGCCGGTGATGACGGTCAGCACGTTGTTGAAGTCGTGAGCGACGCCGCCGGTCAACTGACCGATGGAATCCATTTTCTGGACCTGCCGGAACTGGGCTTCGGCGGCTTGCTTCTCCGTGAGATCCCGGCCGATGAAGAAGTGACGCTTCACCGGCTCGGACCAGGTGCCCATCCAGTTCAGCGTGACCTCGTGACCGTCGTAGTGATAGTAGCGCGCCTCGAAGCTGCGCTTGACCGCGCCGCGCCGCGCCGCGCGCATCTCCTCCCGGGTTCTATCGAGGTCGTCGGGGTGAATGAACTCGGTGGCGCTGTGCCCGATCAGATCTTCCGGGCTGAAGCCGAGGATGTCCTTCACGCTCGGGCTGACCTGGATGAAATTGCCGAAACCGTCGGTGACCAGGATCAGGTCCTGCGAAGTCTCGAAGATGCGCTGGCGCTCCTCGATCTCGCGGCGAAGCTTTTCCCTGGATTGCTTCTCCTCGGTGATGTCGTGGGCGATCTTGGAGGCGCCGATGATCTCGCCGCTCTCCGCCCGAAGTGGCGAGACGTTGAGGACGACGTCGAGCGCGCGACCATCCTTCCTGAGACGGACCGTCTCGTGCTGGGCAATCGACTCGTTGCTGCTGATGCGATTGAGAATGCTCCTGACTTCCGGCTTGCGGTCCTCCGGCACGATGATGTCGATCGGCTTGCCGACGGCCTCTGCGGCGGAATAGCCGAACAGATGCTCGGCGGCACGGTTCCAGCCGGTGATGGCGCCGTTGAGCGACTGGGTGATGATGGCGTCGTTGGAGGATTCGACGACGGCGCCATACAGCGCGAGGCGCTTGCCATAGAAGTCGCGATCCGATGCCGATTGCTCGCGCAGTCTGCCGACGAGACCCACCGTCCGGGCCTGAAGGCGAACGTTCTCGATCAGCAACACCGCCAGCACGAAGCTCGACGCGCAGAGGCCATAGAGACGGCCGGCGTAGAAACCGAGATCGAAGCGCACGACGTTGACGATCGCAGACAGCGCGATGTCGAACAGCCATGCGCACATCACGACCATGAGCCATATGTCGATCACCGAATGCGGTCGCCTGAACCACAGCGAAACGAGCGCGGCGAAGCTCAGTGACCAAACAAAGGACACGACCCCGATCATGGTCGGTGTGTATCGGCTGTCGCGGAGCAGGACCGGCAACAGATCGTGTTGGGCGGTGACGATCCAGGTGAAGGCAGCCATGGTCACGACGACGCCGAGCACGATGGCGGAGATCACGTTGCTTGTCGTGCCCCGGACCCTGGGGCCGCCGTCCTTTTCCTTCAGCCAGGCATAGCCCAGCACGAACAGCGGGAAGGCGCCGTGCCAGACCATGTAGAGCCAGACCGTGGTCTGACTGCCGGCGCCAAACAGCCCGGTCGGCGCGAACAGGCCGGGGAAGGTGAGGGTATGGACCAGCGCTGCCGCGGCGGTGAACAGGTAGCCGGTCGACAGCCACAACAGGGCGCGGGTCCGCAGCACCGAAAACTGCGACAGCAGCAGCACTGCCGTGATGATGTCGCTCACTGCCAGAGCGGATTGGTAGCTCGCCACGAAGGCCGGGACCGGAGGCAGCTGGATACCTGCGAACGGCACGGCCAAGGCGAACAGGATCGAAGAGACGCCGACGATCCACATTGCCGCGGTCCGGTCGGCCGATGCAGCCGGCAGCGTTGAAAGAAATGTGCTTCGGTCGATCGCAGGCACGTTCATCTCATGCAGACCCGTTTTGAGCATCTCCGCAGTTCCAAGATACGGCAGTCTTGATCTCCACGGCCCCCACGGTAGCCCGTTCCGGGCGCGTGTCGTGAACTGTTGCAGTGACGACTCAACCGAAGGTTACAGCTTACTTAATTTTGGTGGGAGCGCGGAATAGGGATGGGGTAAGATGCGCTTTACTGGGCGGTGTCATAATGCCCTGCCGCCGCGGCGGGTTCCAGGTTTGAATCATACGATTTGGATCAATCTGTGGGGGTTGTTCCCATGCCTCGTATTCTCATCATCGACGACCAGAAGGATGTGCGCGCGATGGTCGCGATCGTGCTTCGGGTCAACCGTTACGAGGTTGCCGAGGCCGACAGCGGTGCGGCCGGGCTGAAAACCTTCGCGGAAGGCTCTTTTGACGCGGCGATTGTCGATATTTTCCTTGGCGACGTCAGTGGTGTCGACGTCATTGCGACCCTGCGCGAGCAGGCGCCGGGGCTTCCCGTCGTTGCGGTGTCCGGAATGACGGCGCTGGATTTCATGGAGCAGGCGTCCCACCTGGCCAACGTGGTCTGCCTGCAGAAACCGTTTCGGCCGAACGATCTCCTGCAAGCGCTTCGGAAAGCCCAGGCCGCGGCCAGCGGCGAGCTGCCTGCAGCCGTCTGAACCCGCTGCGAAAAGAAACGCCCCGGGCAAGCCGGGGCGTGGTGACGACCGTATGGCGGCCCGAGGGCGCGTCAAGCGGGCTTAGGTGCCGTTGCCCTTGATCTCGGCATAGTTGCCCTTGGCGTCCCATTTGTAGACGACGTAGTCGATCTGCTTGATGTCGCCCTTGGCGTCATACTCGACCGGACCGATCACGGTGTCCCACTTGCCGGCCTTCATCGCCTCCATGACCTTCTTGGCGTCGGTGGTGCCGGCCTTCTTGGCCGCCTGCGACCACACCTGCATCGCCGCGTAGGTGTAGAGCGTGTAGCCCTCCGGGTCGATATTCTTGGCCTTGAAAGCCTCGACGATCTTCTTCGCGGTCGGCTTGTTGCGCGGATCGGGGCCGAAGGTGAACAGTGTGCCTTCGCCGGCCGGGCCGGTGATGGAGGCGTACTCCTTGTCGGCGAGCGCGTCGCCGGCCATCAGCACGGTCTTGAGGCCCTGGTCGCGCATCTGACGCAGGATCAGGCCGCTCTCCTGATGGTACCCGCCGACATAGACGAGGTCGATGTTGTCGCGCTTCAAGCGCGAGACGATCGCGTTGAAGTCCTTGTCGCCCTTGTTGTAGGACTCGTACATCTTCTCGGTGACGCCGGCCTTGTTGAGCGCCTTCTTGGTCTAGTCGGCAAGACCCTTGCCATAGGTGGTCTTGTCGTTGAGGATCGCGATGTTCTTGCCCTTGAAGTTCTTGGCGATGTACTGTGCCGCGATCAGGCCCTGCTGATCGTCACGGCCGCAGACGCGCGCCACGTTCCAGAGCTTGCGCTCCGTGAACAGCGGGTTGGTCGAGGCCGGCGTGATCTGCAGCACGTTGCCGTCGGCATAGGCTTCCGAAGCCGGGATCGACGACGACGAGCAATAGTGCCCGGCCACGAATGGGATTTTCGCGCCGGCGATCTTTTCGGCGATCGAGCGCGCCT
>NZ_PTFE01000103.1:0-25257 GCF_002936975.1 Bradyrhizobium sp. AC87j1 | reverse complement strand
GGAGAACTTCTCTCATAGGACTCCTCCCATGCGTCTTCCCGACTCCGTTACGGGATCGTTTCTCGTCGTGCTTGGTGCTGCGGCCGCCTATGGCGGCTGGATCTTGCCGCCGGTGCCGGGCCAGCCGGTCGGCCCCAACGTGTTTCCGCTCGTGATCGGCAGCGGCCTTGCGCTGTGCGGGCTCGCGATCGTGTTCGGGATCGGCCACTCCTTCGAAGAGGAGGAAGAGCTGATCCCGCTGGAGGACGGCCAGGCAGCCGCCCCGCCGCCGCAGGGCAAGCTCTACGGCCTGCGCGCCTTGCTGCCGCCGGCGCTGCTGCTGTTCTACGTCGCCGCCGCCGACCGGCTCGGCTTCATCATCACTGCGGCGATCATGGTCTATGTGACGTCCACCGCGCTCGGTGCGAAGTGGAAGCTGGCGCTGCCGCTTGCCGCGCTGTCGCCGTTCGCCATCCACCTCATCTTCGGCAAGCTGCTGCGCGTGCCGCTTCCTGCCGGCCTGCTGCCGACGCCCTGGTAATCCCCATGCTCAAGACCCTGATTGAAGCATTCGCGCTGATCTCCACCTGGGAGGTCATCATCGCGATGTTCGCAGCCTCGGTGTACGGCCTCGTGATCGGCTCGCTGCCCGGCCTGTCGGCAACGATGGCGACCGCCCTGCTCGTCCCCGTCACCTTCTACCTCTCGCCGATCGCGGCGATCGCGACCATCGTCGCGGCGTCCTCGATGGCGATCTTCTCCGGCGACATCCCCGGCGCATTGCTGCGCATTCCCGGCACGCCGGCCTCCGCGGCCTATGCCGACGAGGCCTACGCCATGACGCGCAAGGGCCAGGCCGAGCTCGCGCTCGGAGCCGGCGTCTGGTTCTCCGCGGTCGGCGGCATTGCCGGCGTGCTGTCGCTGATGATCTTGGCGCCGCCGCTTGCCGAAATCGCGCTGTCGTTCTCGACCTTCGAATATTTCTGGCTGGCGCTGCTCGGCCTGATGTGCGCCACCTTGGTGGCGCGCTCCTCCCCGGTGAAGGCGATCGCCGGCATGTTCCTCGGCCTGCTGGTCTCCTGCATCGGCATCGAAAATCCCGGCGGCGTGCCGCGCTTCACCTTCGGCCTCACCGATCTGTTCGGCGGCATCGAGCCGATCCCGGCGCTGGTCGGCGTGTTCGCGGTGGCGCAGGTGATGCGCGCGATGCTGACGCCGGAGCCGCCGCCGCTGCCGCGGCGAAAATTCGGAAGCATCATGGCCGGCCAGTGGAGGCTGACCAAGCTGTATCACTGGCAGATGACGCGCGGGAACATCGTCGGCATCATCATCGGCGTGCTGCCCGGCGCCGGTGCCGACATGGCCGCCTGGGTCTCCTACGCGATGTCGAAGCGCTTCTCCAAGGAGCCGGAAAAATTCGGCACCGGTCATGTCGAGGGCCTGGTCGAGGCCGGCGCCAGCAACAATGCCAGCATCGCCTCGGGCTGGGTGCCCTCGCTGCTGTTCGGCATCCCCGGCGACACCATCGCCGCGATCGCGATCGGCGTGCTCTACATGAAGGGCCTCAATCCGGGCCCGACGCTGTTCACCGAGAAGGCGTCGAGCATGTACGCGATCTACCTGATGTTCATCATCGCGAACATCCTGATGATCCCGCTCGGCATCGCCATGATCCGGGTTGCCGCCTACATCCTGCTGGCGCCGCGCTCGACCATAATGCCGATCATCATGTTGTGCTGCGCGGTCGGCTCGTTCGCGATCGGCAACAACATGTTCGGCGTCGTCACCGTCGCCGCCTTCGGCGTGATCGGCTACGTCATGGAGGCGAACGGCTATCCCGTCGCCGCCATGGTGCTCGGCATCGTCATGGGGACCATGGTCGAGCAGGCCTTCGTGACGTCACTGATCAAGTCCGACGGCAGTATCCTGCCGTTCTTCGAGCGCCCGGTCGCGGCCATCCTCGCCGCGATGGCGATCGGCGCCCTGCTGTGGCCGGTGATGGTGTGGGTGTGGCGCAAGGTGAAACCGGTGCAGACGGCGGCGGCGACAAGCAGGTGATTCCGGGCGAGCGGCCCTCGCCTGCCTCGCCTCGGCGTTGTAAAGCAGGGCATGACTGAGAAGAAGGCCTCGCTGGACATCAAATCCCTCGCCCGCGACCTGCGCGCCGGCAGCCGCGCCGCCCTTGCCCGCGCCATCACGCTGGTGGAGAGCCGTCGCGGCGACCACCAGGTGCTGGCGCGCGAGCTGGTGCAGATGCTGCTGCCCGAGACCGGCAAGGCGTTTCGCGTCGGCATCACGGGATCGCCCGGCGTCGGCAAGTCCACCACCATCGATGTGCTCGGGACGCACCTGATCGAACAGGGCCACAAGGTCGCGGTGCTCGCGGTCGATCCGTCCTCGGCACGCAGCGGCGGCTCGATCCTCGGCGACAAGACGCGAATGGCGCGACTGTCGGCCTCGGACCACGCCTTCATCCGCCCCTCGCCGTCCTCGGGCACGCTCGGCGGCGTCGCGGCAAAAACGCGCGAGGCGATGCTGTTATGCGAGGCGGCCGGCTTCGACGTCGTGCTGGTCGAGACCGTCGGCATCGGCCAGTCCGAGACCGCGGTCTGCGACATGACGGATTTCTTCCTCGCGTTGATGCTGCCGGGCGGCGGCGACGAATTGCAGGGCATCAAGAAGGGCCTGGTCGAGCTCGCCGACATGATCGCCATCAACAAAGCCGACGGCGACAATCTCAAGCGCGCCAACATCACTGCCGCCGATTATCGCGGGGCGCTGCATATTTTGGCGCCGCGGTCCGAACATTGGCACCCACCCGTCGTCACCTATTCGGCGCTGGCCGGCACCGGCATCACCGACCTCTGGCAGAAGGTTATAGACCATCGCAAGGCGATGAACGCGTCCGGCGATTTCGCCGCGCGGCGGCGTCAGCAGCAGGTGAAATGGATGTGGTCGATGCTGGAGCAACGGATGCTGGCGCGGCTGCGCAGCGAGGCCTCGGTTCGCAGCAAGGTCCGGAAGATCGAGACTGAGGTCGCCGACGGCCATCTCACGCCGGCCCTCGCAGCCGAGCAGATATTGGAGTTGCTGAAATGAGCGGAAAGCTCCGCATTCTCCTCACCGGCTTCGGCCCGTTTCCCGGCGCGCCCTATAACCCGACCCGGCCGCTGGTCGCGCGGCTCGCGCAACTGCGCCGTCCGGCGCTCGATAATGTCGCGCTCTCCAGCCACATCTTCCCGGTCACCTATGCCGCGGTCGACCGGCAATTGCCGGAGGTCCTCGCAAAGGTGAAGCCAGATGCGCTGTTGATGTTCGGCCTCGCCGCGCGCACGCCTTACCTGCGCATCGAGACCCGCGCGCGTAACGCCGTCACCATGCTCTGGCCCGATGCCGCCAACACCCGATCGAGCAAGCGCGGCATCGCCGGCCATGCCGACGCCATGAATTTCGGTCCGCACACGGCAAAGCTGCTGCGCGCCGCGCGCCTCACCGGCATCGACGCCCGCGCCTCGCGCGATGCCGGCGCCTATCTCTGCAACTATCTGAGTTGGCGCGCGATCGAGAACGTGAAGGCGGGCGGGCCGCAGCTCGCGGCGTTCATCCATATCCCCCTGCTCGCGCGCAGCGGTGCGGTCCGGCGCAAGGGCGCGTCGCGGATCACGCTGGAAGAGCTGGTGGATGCCGGCGAGGCCATGCTGATGGAGATGGTGGCGTTGGCAAGGAAGGGGCGGAACACACAGGTTTCGTAGGGTGGGCAAAGGCGCCCTTGCGCCGTGCCCACCATCTCTTTCCATCTGCCGTCAAATCGTGGGCACACTACGCTTTGCCCACCCTACGGCACCATCTCTGCGGTAAACATTTAACCCTACCGCGAACAATCCCCGCGCCCCCGCCTGCCCTGCGCTACCTAGTCGGCGCGGATGCCCTCCCGCCTCCGCCGGAGGACGCGTCATGGACCTCAATCGCCGCCATCTCATCGGAGCTTCGACCGCGGGCATCGCGGGCGCACTCGCCATGCCGGCCGAGGCCGCGCGCGCGGCGCCGCTGACATCCCTGCTCGGCCGCGATGCCACGCAATACGGCGTGCGGCCCGGCAGCAACGAAGATCAGACCCGCGCGCTGCAGCGCGCGATCGACGAGGCTGCACGCGCACAGCTGCCGCTGGCGCTACCGCCCGGCGTCTATCGCAGCGGGCTGTTGCGGCTGCCGAACGGCGCACAATTGATCGGCGTGCGTGGGGCAACGAAGCTCATCTTCACTGGCGGCGCCTCGGCGATCCAGAGCGAGGGCTCTGACTTCCTCGGCCTCACCGGCATCACCTTCGACGGCGGCAACATCCCGCTGCCGGCGCGGCGCGGACTGATCCATGTCCTCGGCGGGCGCGATACGCGCATCACTGATTGCGAGATCAAGAACTCAGGCGGCAGCGGCATCTGGCTCGAGCAAGTGTCCGGCGACATTTCCGGTAACACCTTCACTGACATCGCGGTAACCGCGGTGGTCTCGTTCGACGCGAAGGGCCTCGGCGTCTCCCGCAACACCATCATCGGCACCAACGACAACGGCATCGAGATCCTGCGCACGGCGATCGGCGACGACGGCACGCTGGTCGCCGATAACCGCATCGAGAACATCAAGGCCGGCCCCGGCGGCTCCGGCCAGTACGGCAACGCCATCAATGCCTTCCGCGCCGGCAACGTAATCGTGCGCGGCAACCGCATCAGGAACTGCGATTACTCCGCAGTGCGTGGTAACTCCGCCTCGAACATCCACATCACGGGCAACAGCGTCAGCGACGTGCGCGAGGTCGCGCTCTATTCGGAGTTCGCGTTCGAGGCCGCGGTGATCGCCAACAACTCGGTGGACGGCGCGGCCGTCGGCGTCTCCGTCTGCAATTTCAACGAAGGCGGCCGCATCGCGGTGGTCCAGGGCAACATCATCCGCAACCTGATCCCGAAGCGGCCGATCGGCACCGCGCCCGACGACGATGCCGGCGTCGGCATCTACATCGAGGCGGATACCTCAGTGACCGGAAACGTGATCGAGAATGCGCCGTCCTACGGTATCGTCGCCGGCTGGGGCAAATATCTGCGCGACGTCGCCATCACGGGCAACGTGATCCGCAAGGCCCTGGCCGGGATCGGCGTCTCCGTCGTGCCGGGCGCCGGCTTGGCGCTGGTCAACAACAACATGATCTCCGAGACCCCGCGCGGCGCCGTGGTCGGGCTGGACCATGCGCGTGCGGTGACGTCGGACCTGTCAGCCGACGGCGCGCAACGGTTCGCACAGGTGGTGCTCGGCGGGAACGCGGTGCGAAGGTAGGCATCGGCTTGCAGCCGGGCCGCCCATCCTTCGAGGCTCCCCATGGGACGCGCTGCGTCCCATGCCTCGCGCCTCAGAATGACGGGGCGGGAGGTGCGGTTGCCCTCTTGCCCACGCTCCGGAGCGCTAGAATGCGTTCCTGAGCAGCGGGTATTTCGCTTCCAGGCCGTCGAGGCTGAAGGTGAATTCGACGACGCGCTCGGGGGCTGCGACGATTTCCTCGGCCGGCGGGGCGAACTGCGGCAGGAGCGATGCCATCGCGGCAGGCGCGGTCTTTGGCGGCTTCGCGGCAGACGCAGCCAACGGCGGCCTCACTTCAGGCGCGGTGAATGGGGCCGTTGCGGCGGGCACGGCGAGCGGTGACCTCACGGCGGGTGCGGCCAGCGGCGCCCTCGCCGCAGGAGCCTTGAGCGGCGGCATCTCGGCCGGCGCGATAAACGACGCCATCGCAATGGAGGCTGCGGGCGCGGCGAGCGGCGCGATCGGGGCTTCGGTGATCTCGGCGAGAACGTCCGGCTTCGGATCGAGCCTGACCGGCACGGCGGTCTCGGGGGCGATGTGGACGGCCTTTGGCTGCAGGGTCTTGGGCTGCAGGGTCTTGGGCTGCACGATCTGCGCCTGCTGCTCGCGCGGAAACACACGGGGCATGGTCGCCGGCGACCAGCCGAATGCCGGCGTCACGCTTGCAGCGGCCTCGGCGACGTCAGCACCGGTGGCAAGCGCGCGCCAGGTCTGGACCGCGCGCTTGGCTTCCTGGATGTTTTCGAGGAATGCCATCTCGGAGTGATAACGGCGCCAGCGTCCGGTCTCGAACATTTCGGAGAGATGTTGCAGCCGCTGCTCGGCGAGGGCGCACCAGCGCGCCGCGACGTCGCGGCCAGCGACCACGGCACGCGCAGACGCGTAATCAGACTCTTGGCGATGTGTCATGAACCAGCCCGTCAGGGGAAAACACGGACGCGGGGGACGCAACGCACACGAATCAATTTAGACGCGACATGAATATTTTGTGGAAAAGTTTTGACTTGTCCAGCAACGACACGGCAGTCGTCGTCAATCACCGTAGTCGTGCGGAGATTTGCTGTGTTTTCGAGTCAAGCCTCGCACAAGCATAGCGGAGGTGCGACGCGCTGAGCGAACAGCCGACTCGAACACAGCGGCGTCCGATCAACCGCAAGCTGAACGAACGCGAGGCTTCGAAGAATCGGATGCCCAAAAGAAAAGACCCGTCCGGGGGGACAACCGGACGGGTCAAGCCATATGGGCGCTTGGGGTGGATGGGCGCTCGCGCCTGATATGACTGATGGGGAGGGATGACCGCTCCCACATAATTTGGTCGTGGCAGCTGGCTGAACGTTCAATGCGGGGTTCGCTTTTTTGGCCTTCGGCCCGCACGCATCTTTGTCGCAGCCGCTATCGTGTCGCCGGCCTATCCGCCTGAGAAACCGTGGGTTTCTCGTCCGCACTCGACAGCGAGGGTTGTTCGATCGCGCGGGTGCCAGGCTCATCGCGACGCTTCCCGGCATCTTCACGTTTTGTTGTACCGGACGCAGCCGCAACCGGCGTCGCGCCATCGGCGGGAACAGCCATGACCGCGGCAAACGCATCGGTCTGGCCGTCGCCGAAAAGCTCGTCACGTCCGGGGGAGCCGAGGTCGCGCGCGGTCTTCGCCAGCGTCATGCGCAGCGCTGCCGGCTTCAAGGTGTAATTGCGCTCGAGCAGCAACGCCGCGACGCCGGAGACATAGGCAGCCGAGAACGAGGTTCCCGACGTCATCTGGTACTTGCCGTCCGGCGCCGGCAGGAAGATGTCGACCCCGGGCGCTGAGACGGCGATGTAATTGCCGCGGTTGGATGCGGTAAACAGCCTGTCCTGCTGATCGGTCGCGCTGACGGCGATCACGTTAGGATTGGCGGCCGGATAGAGCGGCGGCGATTTTGCGCCGGCATTGCCGGCGGCGGCGATCAGCACGAGGCCGCGCGCGGCGGTCGCCGCGATGGCGCGCTCGATCACCGCGTCCTTCGGACCGGCAAAGCTCATATTGACGATCTGCGCGCCGTGCTCGGCGGCGTAATTCAGCGACCGCAGGATGATGTAGGACGAGCTCTCGGCGCCGCCATTGCTGCCACCGAAGGCACGGATCGCGATGATGCGCGCCTGGGGCGCGCTACCCATCAGCCGGTCATGCGCCACGATGGCGCCGGCGATGCCGGTGCCGTGGACGTGCGGCCCCTCCGCGCTGCCGAGCGCATCGAAATTGTCGGCGACGGAATTGGCGAGCTCGGGATGCTTGGTGTCGATGCCGGAGTCGATCACGGCAACCGTGACGTTGGCGCCGTGCGCCAGCGTATGCGCCTGCGGCAGGCGGAGCTTTGTCAGTGCATATTGCGCAGGGTCGCCCTCGCTGGGGGGCGTCGATTTCTGGTCTTGCAGCATATAGCGGAAGTTCGCCTGGACCGAGCGCACGCTGCCGTCGGCCGCGAATTCGCGCCGCACCGTCTCGTACGGCCGGCCTTCTGTGATGCGGAACAGACCGAACGTAGCCCCGATCAGGGGGAAGCTCTCCGACGAGATCCGCGTCAAGCCGTGCCGGCGGGCCAACGCGTCAGCATCACCGGGCGACAATGTGCCGTCGATCTCGGCCACGAATTCGTTGGCGAAGCTGCGAAGATTGGCGGCGGCCGGCGTGGCGTTGCCACGGCCCTTGCCGGCGCTCTTCTTGGCGGGTTTGCCTGAGCCACCGCCGCCGGCATTCGGCTGCGCCAGGCATTCGCCGTCGGCATCGCGATAGGGCGCGGTACAGGCCGGATACAGGTTCGGCGAGTAGCGCGCATAGGGCAGCACCGTCGTCGTCGGCCGCAGGCGCGACGTCGTGGTGTGGGGAATGGTCGCCATCGTCCGCGGGCCGCGGTCGACGGACACCGCCCTGGCCGAGATGGTCGGACCGATGCGCGGGGCGATGCTCGGAGAGATGGTCGGCGTTCGCGTGGGCACGCTGATCGTCGGCGTGCGCATGATCGCCTGCGCCTGCGCAACCTCGACGCCGAGACAGGCGGCGATCAAAAGCGCCGCGCCGACCGATGAAGCGTAGGCCCCGGCGCGCACCCTGCTCTCGGACTTGCCTGTCATCGGATCAGCGGCGCGCTTACGGCGCCGCGACGGCGAGGTTGACGAACTTCTCGCGCTGCATCTTGCCGAGCAGCGAGGCGAGCTCGTCCTGGCTCATCGCCTTGTCGAACTGGAGGCGGAACATGCCGCCCTTGGCATCGCCGATGATCGAGGCCTGGTAGCTGTCGAGCAGCGCGGTGATGTCGGCGACGCGGGCCTCGGGCGTGAAGCGCACCAACGCGCGCGCCGGCGGAACAGTCGTACCGAGTTCGCGTGTGATCGGACCGCTGGTCGAGAGCGAAGCGGTCTGGAAGGTCGCGGGCTGGTTCTTCATCAGCACGGCGCCGATGATTCCGGCTTGCAGCATCAGCGCGATGGCGCCGAGGCTCGCCGACCACGCCAGCGTGCGCGGCGACAGGCTCGCGAAGAAGGTCGAGATGCGCGCCGACAGCGGCAGCGAGCCGCTCGCCCGCGCCGGCTCGGCGTCGATCGCCGCGAACAGCTTCTGCAGCGCGCGCGCCGACGGAGCGCCCAAGCTCTCGTTCAGATGGATGGTCTCTTCGTACTCGCCGCGGATAGCCGCATATTGCCTGGCAAGCTCGGGATCGCGCGCCAGCGCTTCCTCGACCCGCCGCGCATCGCGCGCGTTCAGCGTGCCGGCCGCGTGCCACGGCAGCAGCAGTTCAATTTCACTGGGCTCTTGCTCCAGCATCTTCTTGCTCAAAGCCATCATGGCCAGCCTCGCTCAACGCCGGCTGCCTTCAGCAGTTCGGCCAGTTTCTTGCGCGCATAAAACAAGCGCGTCTTCACAGTGTTCTCCGGTATTCCGACGATTTCGGCCACCTCTTCCACGGACTTCTCGTGGTAGTAGACGAGATCGACGATTTCCCGATGGTCCGGCGAGAGGCCCGTCAGACACTCCCGCAACGCTTCACTGGTATCCTTTTTCTGCACCACCGTTTCCGGATTGTCGGACGTATCCTCGATCGCGTTGGCGGCGTCTTCGTCCAGTTCGAAATCCTTCCTGCGCCGGAGCGCAGACAGGGCCTTGAAACGGGTGATTGCCAGCAGCCAGGTAGAAACGGCGGATCGGCCCTCGAACTTGCCGGCTTGACGCCAGACGTCGAGAAACACCTCGCTGATGAGGTCTTCCGCCGCCTGCTCGTCCCGCACGAGCCTGAGCCCGAACCTGTAGACCCTGACATGGTGCCGCCCGTACAGCACCTGCATGGCGAGCCGGTCACCTTGGGCGATCCTGGCGATCAGGACCTCGTCCGAAGCCGCCTGTGTCACGCTCAATGCCCGTCTCGCAAAGTTGGTCGGGTCGGCGCGGCGGACGGTTCGATAGGGGGGGCAAAATTCTTCAGCCTACCGCGGTCATACGGAGGCTTGTGTGACCTACCCCACATACGCGTATTTTTCTTGTCCCACCCGCGGCCGTCGGCCGCCTTCATCCAGATCGGTAACATAATACTGCGATACTTCCCTGCGGAATGCCTGTCCGGCACAGGCGGCCCGGCCTCGTTCGGTTCCATAGCAGCCCTGCACGACATATGTCTCGCCAAGCCCGGCTTAGGCTCGATCGCATCGCAAACGGAGGCCTGATCGCCGGCAAAATTTCTCCCGCCGGCCTGCCACCTTGTTCCGCGCTGCACGGTTCGGATTCGGTTTCCAAGGATACCAAACCTAAAGGCTTGCCACGTAGATTTTTACGCTGACATCACCATTGGCGGGACCATGAGTACGGCCGCGACGTCCTTTCCCGAGAGGAATGCCGCTGAGGTCGCGGATCTCGTGCTCACGCCCGAGGCGGCGGCTTCCGAAGTGCTGGCGCGCCGAGCCCGGCAGCGCCGCCAGATGTATATCGGCCAAGTGGCGAGCTATTCGCTGGGCGCCTCGGTCCTGCTGCTCTACGCCTATGGCGGCGCGGTCTCCATGGCCGTTCCATCGCTCTTCTGGCTCGGCGGCCTCCTGATCATCGGTACGTTCACCGTGCTCTCGGAAGCCGGCTTCGGCGACCGGTTCGAGGATCATTACCTCACCGTCTTCCAGATCTCGGCGCATATGGCGCTGCAGCTGCTGTTCCTGCTCGCAGTGCCGACGGTCGGGGTCGCGTTCCTCGCCGTACTGTTTCTGATCTTCGCGTTTGGCACGCTGCGGATGACCTCGAGCCAGGCGATGGTGACCTGGGGCCTTGCCACCTGCGGGCTCGCCCTGGTCTTCCTAGGCTCGGACCTGCCGATCGGACTGCCGGTCACGACCCGCCTGGAGCGAACCGCCTCGATGCTTTGCTTCGTGCTGGTGATCGGCCAGTGCGCCTTTCTCGGCCTGTTCGGCGCCACCCTGCGCAAGATCCTGTATCGGCGCAGTATCGAGCTGAAGGCCGCCTATCAGCGCATCGAGGAGCTGGCCGAGCTCGACGAACTCACCGGCTCCTACAACCGCCGCTGCATCATGCGGCTTCTCGATGCCGAGATCGAAAAGTCGCGGCGGACGTCGATGCCTTGCGCGATCGCGCTGATCGATCTCGACTGGTTCAAGCGCATCAACGACGCCCACGGCCATCCCGTCGGCGACGAGGTGCTGCGCACTTTCGCGATCACCATGTTCGCCAACATCCGCCCGGCCGACTGCTTCGGCCGCTATGGCGGCGAGGAATTCCTGCTGCTGCTGCCGGACACGTCGGGCGACGCCGCACAGCGCATGCTCGAGCGCTTGCGCAGCATCGTCGCCGATCTCGACTGGAGCGCATTCTCCCTGAATTTGCGCGTGACCATTTCCGCGGGCGTAGTGACGCTGCGCGACGTCGATACTGCCGACACGTTTCTCGCGCGCGCCGATCGCGCGCTCTATTCCGCCAAGGCGCAAGGGCGCAACCGCATTGCAACGAGCTGACCAATCCATTTTTTCCCGCTGCGACAGAAGCCGCCGCCGGACCGAGCGCTCCAGGACAGGGCCATGAGATCCAGATCCGCAAAAACATCCGAGAATTTGCTCGAGGAACTGCAGGCTGCACTCTCGCACGGCACGGTCGCGCGCCGGGTCGAGACGCTGCGACGTGTCACCGATCTGTTCGTCGGCAACGCGGTGGATTATTCCGACGACCACATCCGCGTGTTCGACGACGTGTTCCAGTGCCTGATCGAGCAGATCGAGACGTCGGCCAAGGCGCTGCTCGCCGACCGCCTCGCACCGATCGCGGCCGCGCCGCCGAAAATCATCCGCACGCTCGCGCTCGACGAGGTCATCGAGGTCTCCGGCCCCGTGCTGTCGAAATCGGAACGGCTGGACGAGACGACCCTGATCGAGATCGCGCGCACGAGGGGCCAAGCGCATCTCAAGGCGATCTCGCTGCGGCGCGTGCTGTCGGAAGCGCTGACAGACGTGCTGGTGAAGCGCGGCAACGAGGACGTGGTGCAGTCGACCGTCGGCAATCCGGGCGCGCGGCTCTCCGAGGGAAGCCTCACCGATCTCGTCACCCGGTCCGAACGCGACGACGACCTCGCCACCTGCATCGGCCAGCGGCCGGACCTGCCGCGCCATCACTATTTGAAGCTGGTCGCGAAAGCGTCCTTGTGCGTGCGCAGGAAGCTCGAGGCCGCGCATCCGGAGCTCGTGGACGAGGTGTCGAGCGTGGTGCAGGAAGTCGCCCAGAGGGTCCGCGCTGCCGCCATGACGAGGCAGACCGAGATGGCGCGCGCGCTGGTGAAGTCGCTGCACGAGGACGGCCGTCTCAACGAATCCCAGGTCACCAGTTTCGCCGAGCAGGGCAAGTTCGACGAAACCAATGCGGGGCTCGCGGCGCTCGCGGGCGTCGCGGTTGAGACCGCCGAGACCATGATGATCGAAAGCCGCAATGAGGGCGTGATGATCCTCGCCAAGGTCGCCGGCATGTCCTGGCCAAGCGTGCGGGCCATCATCGCGATGCGCGAGAAGCTCTCCGGCGGGTCGCAGACCGACATGCTGACGCTGCGCGACGTTTACGAGGCGCTGCGCAGCTCGACCGCGCAGCAGGTGCTGCGCTTCCACCGCATGCAGCTAGGCACGACGCCGGCGGCATGAGGCCGGCGCGCTAGTAACGCAAAACCCTCGCCCCGACCGCCGCGCCGATTGCCGTCACCAGCGCGGTCGCGAGCGTGTACCAGGTCGCGACGAACAGCGGCGAATCGTCGGTGCAGTGCGAGGCGTAGAGCGTCGCGGCAAGGCCGGCCGACACCAGGCCGGCGAGCGCTCCGGCAAGCGCGGGGCGCGACGGCGCGCCATGGCGCAGGCCGAACAGCGCCCCCGCAAGCAGCGGCAGCGACATCGCCGGAATTGCGACAAGGCACACCCTTGAGTTCTTGCCCATCAAGCGCATCGTCATCGGCATGGCCGGCGCCATCATCGCCTCACTGCCGATCGCGACCGCGAGCAGCCCGACGGGAAGCAGCAGCAGCCAGCCCCAGCCGCGCAGCAGGGCTTCGGGACGCGACAGATGCAGGCTGACGATGATGGCGGGAATCGCGAGCGACAGCGTCACCGCGAATTTCATGTCGAAGAACGGGTTGCCCATCGCGCTCATCACGTCGTGACGCACGCCGAGGAACGTCGCGAAGATCAGGATCGACAAGGGCGCGGCCACCAGGAGCGCCATGGTCAGCACGGCGCCGACGCGCGGCGCGCGATGGGCGTTGTCGGCTGCGAGCGAGCGGATGAGTTGATCGGTGTCCATGACTACTGGCCCCGCAGTTTGGTCGTCAGCGCCGCAAGTCCGCGATGCAGCGCGACCCGCACGGCGCCCTCGCTCATCGAAAGCTTCGCCGCCGTATCCTTGATCGAGGCGCTCTCGACCGCGATCGACTGCAGCACGTCGCGCTGGCGCTGCGGCAGGGTGTTGAGCTGGGCTGCGACCTCGCCCGCGGACGCCGTTTCCTCGGGCGCCTCGCCCGGCAGGGTTTCGGCGAAATCGTCGATATTGACGAAGACGCGCCTGCCGCGCCGGCGGAGCGCGTCGATCAGCTTGTTGCGGCCGATGGCAAACAGCCAGGGCGCGAAGGGGGCTTCGCTGTCCCAGGTGTGCCGCTTCAGATGCACCGCCAACAGAATCTCCTGCACGATATCCTCTGCCTGGTCGGGAGGCTGGCCTGCCCGTGCCAGGCCTCGTCTCGCGGCAGCGCGCAGCACCGGCGTGACCGCCCTCAACAGGCGATGATAGGCCGCATCATCGCCAGCCATGGCCGACCGCATCAGGCCGGTCCATTCGTCCTCACGTCCGCGCACGCGCGCCCCTCACCATGCAATTCGGCCGTCCGTTCAATTTGTTACGCGGGTCCGACAAGATCACGAATTCGTGACATGCCTCGGACCTCGCGACCGATCCGGCCGTAAACGTCTGCGACGGCTCATAACACCGATCGGCGCGTCCCGCACCCGGAGGCTGGCTTCACGGAGGTCGGCCTGCCCCGGTTTTGCCCAGTGTAGCCCGAAGATTCCCATTTTCTGCCCCGCTGTCGTCACGCCCCGGGGTCTCTGTTCGTTTCCGGGACGGGCGGAATTGGGGAGATCATCACCATGATGAAAGCCAGCGGGCGCGCGGCCCTGATCGTTCTGGCCGGCCTTTTGTTGCTGTTCGGAGGCCTTGCACAGGCGGCCCCAAGCTCAGCCACAAGCAATTCGGACAGCGCGGGCAAGCAGACCGACGAGGCCAAGCCGAGCAAGCACCGGCGCCATGAGTCACGCCGCACCACCACCAGCGGCAAGACAGCACAGAAATCCGACGACAAGGCCGACAAGAACGCCGCTCCGGCCAAGGCCGACAACAAGGCCGACGAGGCCAAGTCTGACAACAAGGCGGCCGACAACACGGCCGATCATAACGTCCCGGCCTCGAGCCAGATGCCGCCGGCGGTCGCCAACGCCAATGCGCAGCTCGCCACCACCGATACCCCGACTGCGGCAGCGGCCTCGGCGATGACGGACCGCGCCAACACCAATGTCCAGGCAGCGGCCGATAATACCAACGCTGCGAACGCCGAGAGCCAGGTCGTCGCCCCCGATCAGCTCAACGACATCGACCGCGCCGCGCAACAGGACAGCCCGCCGGCGCAAAAGGCGGTGATTGCCGCAACCGAGGCCCAGCCCCGGCCGGCACCGGTGATGGCAAGCACCCAGCAGAGCTCGGCCTGGGACCAGAGCTCCCTGATCGGCAAGATCTTCATCGGCGTCGGCACGCTGCTGACGCTGGCGTCCGCCGCGCGCATGTTCATGGCGTGATTGCGGGCCCGATCCTGGCCTGAGAGACCTCCCCGGAACGCGCATCTTGCTGCGTGTTCCGGCGGCCGTTAGCCCCTTGAAGCTCACCGCGCCAGCGGGCACATTGCCCGCTCAATCAAAAGCGTGGGTGGAGCATGAGCACGTTCGAACACATCATCGTCGAAAGCAAAGGCGCGGTCGGCATCATCAAGCTGAACCGGCCGAAGCTGCTCAACGCGCTTTCCTTCGGCGTCTTCCGCGAGATCGCAGCTGCAATCGACGATCTCGAGGCCGATGACGCCATCGGCTGCATCGTCGTGACCGGCAGCGAGAAGGCCTTTGCCGCCGGCGCCGACATCAAGGAGATGCAGCCGAAGGGCTTCATCGACATGTTCTCCGAGGATTTCGCCGCGATCGGCGGCGACCGCATCGCGCGTTGCCGCAAGCCGACAATTGCGGCGGTTGCCGGCTATGCGCTCGGCGGCGGCTGCGAGCTCGCCATGATGTGCGATTTCATCATCGCCGCCGACACCGCAAAGTTCGGCCAGCCCGAGATCACGCTTGGCACCATTCCCGGCATCGGCGGTACCCAGCGCCTGACACGCGCGATCGGCAAGTCCAAGGCGATGGACCTGTGCCTCACCGGCCGCATGATGGATGCGGCGGAAGCCGAGCGAAGCGGGCTCGTCAGCCGCATCGTGCCCGCCGACAAGCTGATGGACGAAGTGATGGCGGCGGCCGAGAAGATCGCCGCGATGTCGCGCCCTGCGGCCGCGATGGCCAAGGAAGCCGTGAACCGCGCCTTCGAGACCACGCTCGCCGAGGGCATGAGTGTCGAGCGCAACCTGTTCCACTCGACCTTCGCGCTGGAGGACCGCTCCGAGGGCATGGCGGCGTTCATCGAGAAGCGCAAGCCGGTGAACAAGAACCGGTAACGTCAGGGAACGGGTCAGGCTGGTGTAAGGCTCGGCCGCGTTCCCGTGAGACCCTGTGACGAAGCTGCAACAAGCACGGATTTCATGGGGGTTTCCCCCGCGGCAGTTTGCCTGCGGGACCTCGGCTGGTTAAACAGTTAAGAGGCCACCGTCGGCGGGGGCGGACAGCCGGGGTTAAGCGGGATTACATGATTGGGCGTACCGCCAGAGCTGGTCGCGTGATGACGCGGCATCGATCGGGCGTGGGTCCTGTGCTTGCGACATGGACCACGTTGGCGCTGTGTTGCGCCCTGCCCTCCGCCGCCTGGGCCGAAGCCCTGCCGGAGGCGCTCGCCAAGGCCTACCAGACCAATCCACAGCTCAATGCCGAACGTGCGCGACAACGCGCCACGGACGAGAACGTGCCGCAGGCCCTTGCCGGTTACCGGCCGCAGATCGTGGCGAGCCTCAGCGCCGGCCTGCAATCGGTGCGCAATCTGCTGCCCGACAACACAATCCAGACCGGTAATTTGAAGCCATGGATCATCGGCGTCACCGTGACGCAGACCCTGTTCAACGGCTTCCGCACCGCCAACAACGTGCGGGCCGCCGAGCTTCAGGTGCAGTCGGGCCGCGAGGCGCTGCGCAATGTCGGCCAGGGCGTGCTGCTCGATGCGGTCACCGCCTACACCAACGTGCTCGCCAACCAGTCGTTGGTCGAAGCGCAGCGTTCCAACGTCGCCTTCCTGCGCGAGACGCTCTCGGTCACCCAGCGCCGCCTCAACGCCGGCGATGTCACGCCGACCGATAGCGCGCAGGCCGAAGCGCGCCTCAACCGCGGCCTTGCCGATCTCAACGCCGCCGAGGTCGCGCTTGCCGTCAGCCAGGCGACCTATGCGCAAGTGATCGGCAATGCGCCGTCGCAGCTTCGGGCCGCCGAGGCCGTCGATCGCTATCTGCCGAAGAGCCGCGAAGACGCCATGACGATGGCAATCCGCCAGCACCCGGCGGTGATGGCCGCCAGCTTCGACGTCGATGTCGCCTCCACCAACATCCGCATCGCCGAAGGCTCATTGCTGCCGAGCGCCACCATCCAGGGCAGCGCCAGCAAGAGCCGCAACAACGACCCGACGCTCGGCACCTTCGCCGAGGACCAGGCCTCGATCGTCGCCAATGTCACCGCGCCGATCTACGACGGCGGCCAGGCCGCCGCGCAGACCCGGCAGGCCAAGGAGATCACGGCGCAGAGCCGGCTCGTGCTCGACCAGGTCCGGAACCAGGCACGCACGGCGGCAGTGAGCGCCTGGGTCGCCAATGAAGGCGCCAAGATCACCGTGTCGGCCTCGGAATCCGAAGTGAAGGCTGCGACCGTCGCGCTCCAGGGCGTGCAGCGCGAGGCCGCCGGCGGACAACGCACCACGGTCGACGTCTTGAACTCGCAGGCCGATCTGATCCAGGCCAAGGCCCGCCTGATCGGCGCCAACCGCGATCGCGTCATCGCCTCCTACACGCTGCTCAGCGCCATCGGCCATCTCGACGTCAAGACGCTCAGCCTGAACACGCCGGATTATCTGCCCGAGGTTCACTACCACCAGGTCCGCGACGCCTGGCACGGCCTGCGCACGCCGTCGGGGCAGTAGTTTCAATCTATCGGGCCGGTGCCCATGAAAAGCCGCCGCATCCATCTGACGGGCGCTTCGGGCTCCGGCGTGACGACGCTCGGCCGGGCGCTCGCCGGCCGGCTTGCGCTGCCGCATCACGATAGCGACGACTATTTCTGGCTGCCGACCGCGCCGCCCTATCAGACGACGCGCTCCGTCGCCGACCGCCTGCGCCTGATGCGCGAGATGTTTCTGCCGCGTCTCGATTGGGTGCTGAGCGGATCCGTCACCGGCTGGGGTGAGGAGCTCGTTTCGTACTTCGATCTCGTCGTCTTCGTGACCGCGCCGCGCGAGATCCGGATGAAGCGATTGCGCGCCCGCGAGGCCGCCCATTTCGGCGCTGACGCCGTCGCGCCGGGCGGCTGGCGCCATGACGAGACCGAAGACTTCGTCGAATGGGCCTCTCATTACGAAGCGGGGGATCGCGAAGGTCGCAGTCTCGCCAAGCATGAAGCATGGCTCGCGGGCCTGCGCTGCCCGGTCGTGCGCGTGGACGGCTCACGTCTGCTTGCGGACATTGTCGAGCAGCTATGCAACGAAGCGCAGCTGCGATCCGGCTGATATGGTACTGTCCCGGCACACTGCCAAATAAAACAACCAGGGAGAGAAACCGTGCTCAATCGACGCAGCGTCCTGCTTGCCTCCCTCGCCGCCGGAGTAGCCATGACCAACAGAGCCCACGCCCGCGCGGCGCAGCCTGCGACGCCGGTCAATTTCGACGTCCCCGCGCATGCCTGCGACTGCCACACTCACATTCATGGCGACGTCGAGAAGTTTCCGTTCTTCGCCGGGCGCGTCTACACGCCCGAGCCGGCAAGCCCCGAAGAAATGGCTGCACTGCACAAGGCGCTGCATATCGAGCGCGTGGTGATCGTCACCCCCAGCGTCTACGGCACCGACAATTCGTCGACCTTGTTCGGCATGAAGGCACGCGGCGCCAATGCGCGCGGCGTCGCCGTGATCGACGACAAGACGACCGAGGCACAGCTCGATGCGATGCAGGCGGACGGTTTCCGCGGCATGCGCCTCAATCTCGCAACCGGCGGCGTCAACGACCCCAATGTCGGCAGGTCACGCTTCACCACCGCCGTCGAGCGCATGAAGGCGCGCGGCTGGCACGTGCAGCTCTACACCACGCTTCCTATGATCTCGGCGATCAAGGACCTCGTCGAGACGGCGCCGGTACCTGTCGTGTTCGACCATTTCGGCGGGCTGGAAGCTTCGCTCGGCCTGGAGCAGCCGGGTTTCTCCGATCTCGCTGCACTGGTGAAGTCCGGCAAGGCCCATGTGAAGATCTCCGGCGCCTATCGCTCTTCGAAGCTCGCGCCCGACTATCAGGACATGGTGCCCTATGCGCGGGCGCTGATCGCGGCAAATGCGGACCGCGTCGTCTGGGGGACCGATTGGCCGCATCCGGATTCGAGCCGTGTCGAGGGACGCAAGCCCACCGACATCGCGCCGCTCTATCAGATCGACGACGGCCGCCTGCTCAACCAGCTTCCGGTGTGGGCACCGGATGCCGATGTCCGCAAGAAGATCCTGGTCGACAACCCGGCACGACTCTACGGATTTTGACGGTCAGCGCGCGCGCCGCGAGAAGAACGAGATCAGGACCGGCAGGGTCACGAGGATCACGACCGGCGCCAGCATCATGCCGGTGACGACGACGACCGCGAGCGGCTTCTGCACCTGCGAGCCGATGCCCTCGGACAGCGCCGCCGGCAGCAGCCCGACGCCGGCGACGACGCAGGTCATCAGCACCGGCCGAAGCTGCAACTCACCGGTGCGCACCACCGCGCTCGCGCGGTCCATGCCCTCTTCGATGAGCTGGTTGAACTGCGACAGGATGATGATGCCGTCCATCACGGCGATGCCGAACAGCGCGATGAACCCGATCGCTGCGGAGACGCTGAACGCAGTGCCGGTAATCAACAGGCCCAGCACGCCGCCGAAGATCGCCATCGGGATCACGCTCATCGCGAGCAGCGTGTCGGTCATCGAGCCGAAATTGAACCAGAGCAGCACGCCGATCAGCGCCAGCGAGATCGGCACCACGATCGACAGCCGCCGGATCGCATCCTGGAGATTGCCGAACTCGCCGACCCATTCCATGCGCGACCCCGGCGGCAGCTGCACCTGCTCGGCGATCTTCTGCTGAGCTTCGCTGATGGCGCTGCCGAGGTCGCGCTCGCGCACCGAGAACTTGATCGGTAGATAGCGTTCCTGCTGCTCGCGATAGATGTAGGCCGCGCCCGAGACGAGGCTGATGGTGGCGACCTCGCTCAGGGGGATCTGCGTGACGGTGCCGTTCGGCCCGGGTGCGCCGATGCGCAAATTCTGGATCGCCTCGGCACTGCGGCGGTATTCCGGAGCGAGGCGGACGATGATCGGGAAGTGACGATCGGAGCCGGACTCGTAGAGATCGCCCGCAGTGTCGCCGCCGATCGCAACCTTGATCGTGGCGTTGATGTCGCCCGGCGCAAGGCCGTAGCGCGCGGCCTTGGCGCGGTCGATGTCGATCTGGACGGTCGGCTGGCCTAGCGAGGTGAACACCGCAAGGTCGGTGACGCCCTGCACCGTGGCCAGCACCGACTTGATCTTGTTGGCGGTGTCGGTGAGCGCCTGAAGGTCGCTGCCGAACAGCTTGATCGAGTTCTCGCCCTTCACGCCGGAGACGGCTTCGGAAACGTTGTCCTGGAGATATTGCGAGAAGTTGAACTCGACGCCGGGGAAGCGATCGTCGAGCTGCTTGAGCAGTTGCGCGGTCAGCTCTTCCTTGTCGCGGGTGCCGGGCCATTGACTGATCGGCTTGAGCGGCGCGAAGAACTCGGCGTTGAAGAAGCCGGCGGCGTCGGTGCCGTCGTCGGGACGGCCGTGCTGAGACACGACGGACTCGACCTCGGGTCGGGCGCGGATCAGCTTGCGCATCTCGTTGACGTAGCTGTTGCCTTCCTGGAGCGAGATGGTCGGCGGCAGCGTGGCGCGAATCCAGAGATTGCCCTCTTCCAGCTTCGGCAGGAATTCGAGGCCGAGCATCCGGCTGAGCGCCACCGTCATCAGCACGAGGCCGACCGCACCGCCGAGCACGATGTTGCGGTTGGCGACCGCCCATCGCAGCAACGGCGAGTACAACCGGTGCAGGATCCGCATCACCCTGGTCTCGGTTTCCTCGACATGCGCGGGCAGGATGATCGCGGACAGCGCCGGCGTGACGGTGAAGGTCGCAAGCAGCCCGCCGGCCAGCGCATAGGCATAGGTGCGGGCCATCGGCCCGAAGATGTTGCCCTCGACGCCGGACAGCGTGAACAGCGGCAGGAAGGCCGCGATGATGATCGCTGCGGCGAAGAAGATCGAGCGCGAGACGTCGGCGGCCGCGCTGAGGATGGCGTGGCTCTTCATGCCGAACAGCGTCTCATTGGACATATGCTCGGTCTCGGACATCGGCGTCGTCTGGGTCAGACGGCGGAAGATCGCCTCCACCATGATGACGGTGGCATCGACGATCAGGCCGAAATCGATCGCGCCGACCGACAGCAAATTGGCCGATTCCCCCCGCAGCACCAGGATGATGACGGCGAAGAACAGCGCGAACGGAATGGTGGCGCCGACGATCAGCGCGCTGCGCAGATCGCCGAGGAAGATCCACTGCAACAGCACGATCAAGAGAATGCCGACCACCATGTTGTGCAGGACTGTGTGGGTGGTGAGCTCGATCAAGTCCCCGCGGTCGTAGATGCGCTCGATGCGCACGCCGGGCGGCAGGATGCTGGAGTTGTTGATGGTTTGAACGAGCTGGTGGACACGCTTGATGGTCGGCGAGCTCTGCTCGCCGCGGCGCATCAGGACGATGCCCTGCACGATGTCGTCGGCCTCGTCGAGGCCCGCAATGCCGAGGCGCGGCTTCTGGCCCACGGTTACGGTGGCGACGTCCTTGACCAGCACCGGATTGCCGCCGGTCTGCGCCACCATGGTATTGGCAAGATCGTCGATCGAGCGGATCAGGCCGACGCCGCGCACCACGGCCGATTGCTGGCCGATATTGACGGTGTTGCCGCCGACATTGACGTTGGAATTGCCGACCGCCTGGAGCAATTGCGGCAGCGTCAGACCGTTGGCGACCAGCTTGTTGAAGTCGACCTGGAGCTCATAGGTCTTGCTCTTGCCACCCCACCCCGTGACGTCGATGACGCCCGGCACGGCGCGGAAGCGGCGCTGCAGGATCCAGTCCTGGATGGTCTTGAGATCGAGCACGCTGTAGTTCGGCGGACCCACGAGACGGTAGCGGAAGATCTCGCCGATCGGGCTGAGCGGCGATATCTGCGGCTGCACGTTGCCCGGCAGCGGCGCCAGCTGCGCCAGGCGGTTCAGCACCTGCTGCAACGCCTCTTCGTAAGTATAGGCGAAGGAGAATTGGATTTTGACGTCGGAGAGACCATAGAGCGAGATGGTGCGGATGGTCGTAATGTTCTTCAGGCCTGCGACCTGGGTCTCGATCGGGATCGTGATGTAGCGCTCGATCTCCTCCGCCGACAGTCCCGGGCTCTGCGTCACGATGTCGACCATCGGCGGGGTCGGATCGGGATAGGCCTCGATGTTGAGCTGGTTGAACGCGATGACGCCGCCGATCAGCACGGCGACGAACATCCCGACCATCAGGAAGCGCCGGTTGACGGCAAGGGCGACGAGACGATCCATTCAAGCTTCAGTTTGTCTGCAATTTTTTGGGTCGTCGATCAGCTGCCGGACGCCGCGCGGTCGATGAACAGGCTGCCCTTGGTGACGATCTGCTCGCCGGGTTTCAGATTGCTGGTGACCTCGACGAGGTTGCCGTTGATGAGGCCGATCTTGATCTGGCGCAGCTCGACCGACTTGTCCTCGCGCGCGACCCAGATGCGGACCTTGTCGGCTTCATAGATCAACGCCTGCTTCGGTACCGCGGGCGCCGCGCGATCGCCGGCCGAATAGATCGTGACGTTGGCGAACATCTCGGGCTTGAGCAGCCCGTCCTTATTGTCGATGGTGGCGCGAACCTGCAGGCGGCGGGTGTTGGGGTCGATCGCGGCAGCGACGTAATTGATCTTGGCGGTCAAGGGGCGGCCCGGCAGTGCCATCACGTTGACGGTGATATCCTGGCCGATGCAGACCGCGGCGGCGTCGCTCTCGCGCACGAAGGCGGTGAGCCAGACCGTGGAGAGATCGCCGACCACGAAGACCGGATCGCTGGCGCCGGAATTCACGTACTGGCCGGGGCCGATCTTGCGCTGCACGACCGTGCCCGAGATCGGCGAGTAGATCGTGACTTCCGGATTGATGGCGCCCTTGTCCTGGAACGCCTTGATGGTCTCGTCGGTGAAGCCGAGGATGCGCAGCTTGTTGCGCGCGGCTTCCAGCGCGGTCCCCGAGGAGCGCATGTCGTTCCGCGCCTGAACCTGGGTCGCTTCGGCCTGCTGATAATCCTTCAGCGGAATGGCATGGCCCTCATAGAGGTCCTTGGCGCGCTTGAACTGGATGTCGGAGAGCTCGAGCGCCGACTTGGCCTTGTTCAGCGAAGTCATCGCTGCAATGAAATCGTTCTGGGCCTGCACCGTGTCGGCGGCCTCGATCGTGAACAGCGGTTGGCCCTGCTTCAGCATCTCACCCGGCTTGGCCAGCAGCTTGGTGACGCGGCCGGCATAGGGCGAGAACACCGGCGTCGAACGGTCCTCGTCGACGGCGACCTTGCCTTCGGTGACATATTCGGCGCGGAAGGCCTTGGCCTTGACCGGCTCGATCGTCAGCGTCGCCCATTCGGACGGCGTCGGCGTGAAGTTCTGCGCATTCCTGCGCGACTGGCTGGAGATCTCGGAGTGCTTCTTTTCCTTGGAGCCGGAAGAGAGGAAGCCGTAGGCCCCGGCGCCGACACCGGCAAGAGCTAGTAAAACTACGGATGTGATCACCCGTTGTTTTGTAAACACCTGCAATCGCTTGGTATTTTCAACTACCATGGAGCCCGGTCGTGTCTGCGACGATCTCGGCAGATGCCTGCCTTATCGGTTGCGCTAATAGTGCCGAATTGGGAGTTCAAACAACCTAAAAAACGCAGGGCGCCTTTCGGTTTGCGTTAAAATTTCGCGACATGTCAGCTTCACGTCAGCTTCGCGCTGGCCACTGTGCCGGATGACTGCCGAGCGGCATTGCCGGACAGCTCCATTGCGCCGGCGTCTTCGACAGCATCGCCGAATGGCGCACCGCCTTCAACATGCCGAAGCCAGATGGCATGCTCTCGATGAACGCAGCATGTACGGCGTCGCCCGTAAGATCCGGGGTGTTCAGTCCGCCATCGAGCCGGCCGAGATTCCAAAGCCAGCGCCCGGTCTGCGCCAGCGACACACGCACGTGCCAGCTGCCGCCTTCGCGCGCCTGACGGGCCTTGGCCATCATCGCGCCGAACGCCATCAGATAGCCGGTGGCGTGATCGAGCATCTGTGCCGGCAATTCCTTGGGGCCATCGAGACCGGCAGCGCGTCCCTCGGCATGATTGAATCCGGTCGTGGTCTGCACGAGGGAATCGAAGCCGCGCCGCTCGGCCCAGGGGCCGGCGTGGCCATAGGCCGACAGCGTCACATAGACGATGCCCGGATTGATCTGCGCGGCATCCTCGGGCGCGAAGCCGAGGGCGGCGAGCGCGCGCGGGCGATAGCCCTGCGAGAAGATGTCGGCGTCCCGCAACAGTTCGCGCAATTGCGCCCTGCCCGTCTCGCTCTTCAGCGCGATGAAGGTGGTGAGCTTGCCGCGGCCGGTGTCGATGGTGAGCCAGGGAATGGCGGGCAGCTCCGGCCCTGACACCAGCAGCACATCCGCACCATGCGCAGCGAGCGTGCGGCCGGCGACGGGACCTGCAATGACGCGGGAGAGATCGAGCACACGCAGGCCCGCAAGCGGACGATCGCCTTGTGGCCACGGCTTTGGCGGGGCCTCGCCGATCTTCTCGATCGAGAGCAGCGGCAACTCGGCGAGCGCGCGCGCCTGCGGCAGCGCGGACCATTCGTCGTAGGAGCGCATGAGCGCAACGACGCCGCCCGCGGCGTAAGCCGCAGTCTCAAAATCCTCGCCGTTCCATTGCATCAGCGCGGCCTGCACCTTGTCGCGCTCCGCCTCGCAAGCAAGCACCTTGCAGACGGCGTCGCGGTGATGCGGGAAATTGGTGTGGCAGCGAACGAAGCGATTGTCGGCGGTCCTGTAGACGCCGGCGATGGCGTCCCATGCCGGCGGCGGCGGCTTGTCGTCGAGACGCAGATAACGCTCGGAGCGGCATTCGGCGACGGCGTGGCGCATATCGACGGAGACATCCTGCGTCTGTCCGCTGCGCAGTCGCCAGATCTCAGCGGCGGCAAGGCCGGCCGCGGCGATGGTCGTCTGTCCGGCAATCGCGACGCGGAACGAGGACGGAAGCTGAGGCTCCTCGCCGCCCAGCCGCACGCGCTCGAGCGCCGGCGCATCGCCCCCGGCGGAAGTCCAGATGTCCTTGAGAATGTCGGCAGGGCTTTGCATGGCCGCTTCTCTCCCTTAGTTTTTCAAGCGACCATCCATTAGCACATAAGGAAATGCAATGGCCGCCATCGACCCCCTTACCGCAGGCGCCGTGTTCATCGCAACGGCGGCCACAGACGCGGTCTATGTCATGTTCACCTCGGCCGTAATCGCGCGCAAACGCATGTCAGCGGCGAACTGGAGCGCCGTCTGGTACATGCTCTCCTCCTACGCCGTGATCAGCTACACCGAAAACGCCTTTTACGTTGCCTTCGCCGCGATCGGCTCCTGGGCCGGCGCCTATGCCTCGCTCACTTTCCTGCACCGCCCGCCCGGCGGCCCGCCGGTCGGCGCGGCGCCGGAGTGAGGACGTAAAGTGGTGGCATGTCCTCCAATGCTAATCCCGTCATCCTTGTAAGTCTCGAATCGCTGGATCGGATAGAGTGTCCGGTGCGGTAACGGACGGGAGACCGCTTCATCCAAGGGCTTTGAAGCCCGTACCTCAGCGCGGCGCCCCGTCCGTTGTTCCA
>NZ_PTFE01000102.1:0-25731 GCF_002936975.1 Bradyrhizobium sp. AC87j1 | reverse complement strand
GGCGCTGATCCATTGCTGACATCTCACTCCACGGCATGGACGGCCTCCCGAATCGGACCAATCCAGCCAATGTTGATGTGTCAGCTATGTCTCCGAACACCCGTCAGTGATCTGTCCGGGCTAAACATCGAGCCGGGCGATGACACCGAATATTTGGCGATGACAGTGTGTAGCAGCGGGCAGCTACCGCGCCTGGTGCACGCTCTTCCTGAAACGCTGGATCAGACGCAGCGTGCGTGACGACCAGCCTTCGCCGTTGCCGGCGATCAGCTCGCGGATACGGCGCTTGATCGGGTCGACCAGCTCGGCGGCCTTGGCGCGGACCTTCATCACCAGATCGTAGATCCGCTCGAACCAGTGCATCTCCAAGAGCTTGTCGCGCGTCACGTCGAACACGAAGGCGGTGACGCCGACGCCGAGCAGCTTCGCGAAAACGATCGTGAAGACCGCGCTGGTCCAATACTCATGCGTGAGCAGCCACAGGCCGACCAGCTTGAGCGGAAACAGCGGGATCACTGGCACCGCGAACACGATCAGCGTCATGGCCGGCGACAGCGCATCGACGCGCTCCGTCAGCCATTGCTTGAAACGTGCGAGCGGGACGGCTGCGACAACCCGCGCAACGATCGGCTCGAGATGGTCCCACAGCCAGGCTTCGATCAGGAAAACGATCGCGAGCAGGACCCAGACCGGTTGAAGAAGGCGGCGCAGCATGTGTTTCCCGCCCGATTAGGCGCTGGGCGCTTGGCTACATATGGATGGCCCGCTTGCCGACTGCAAGCGCGGCTTCCTTGATGGCCTCCGAGCGGGTCGGATGCGCGTGGCAGGTGCGCGCGAGATCTTCCGCACTGCCGCCAAACTCCATGAGAACGCACGCTTCATGGATCATTTCGCCGGCTTCGCGGCCGATAATGTGCACGCCGAGCACGCGATCGGTCTTCGCATCTGCGAGAATCTTCACAAAGCCGTCAGTGGTCTGGTTGACCTTGGAACGGCCGTTGGCGGTAAAGGGAAACTTCCCGACCGTATAAGCCACGCCCGCCTGCTTCAGCTCCTCCTCGGTCTTGCCGACGCAGGACACTTCCGGCGTGGTATACACGACGCCTGGGATCACATCGTAATTCACGTGCCCGGCCTGGCCGGCGATGATCTCGGCCACCGCCACGCCTTCGTCCTCGGCCTTGTGCGCAAGCATGGGCCCAGCGACGACGTCGCCGATGGCATAGACGCCCTTCAGGCTGGTGGCGAAATGCGGATCGATCTGCACGCGGCCGCGATTGTCCAGCGCGACGCCGGCTTCCTTCAGGCCAAGCGCGTCGGTGTAGGGGACGCGGCCGATGGAGACCAGAACGACGTCGGCTTCGAGCGTCTCGGCGGCGCCGCCGGCGGCGGGCTCGATGGTCGCCTTCAGCGTCTTGCCTGAGCTGTCGACGGCGGTGACCTTGGCGCCAAGCTTGAACGCAAAGCCCTGCTTTTCCAGGATGCGCTGGAATTGCTTGGCGATCTCGCCGTCCATGCCGGGCAGGATGCGATCCAGGAATTCGACGACGACGACCTCGGCACCGAGACGATGCCAGACAGAGCCGAGCTCGAGGCCGATCACGCCGGCGCCGACGATCAAGAGCTTGCCGGGCACCTTGTCGAGCGACAGCGCGCCGGTCGAGGACACGATGCGCTTCTCGTCGATCTCGATGCCCTTGAGGCGCGCGATGTCCGAACCGGTCGCGATCACGATGTTCTTCGTTTCGATCGTCTGCGACTTGCCGTCGGCGGAGACCGCGACCTTGCCGGTCCCCAAGATCTTGCCGGTGCCCTTGAGCACGTCGATCTTGTTCTTCTTCATCAGGAACTCGACACCCTTGACGTTGCCGTCGATGCCCTGCTGCTTGAAGTTCATCATCGCGGGAAGATCGAGCTTCGGCGAGGAGACCGACACGCCCATCTTGGCGAAGGAGTGCCCGGCTTCCTCGAACATCTCGGACGCGTGCAGCAGCGCCTTCGACGGCATGCAGCCGACATTGAGGCAGGTGCCGCCGAGGGTTGCGTTCTTTTCGACCACGGCGACTTTCATGCCGAGCTGGGCTGCGCGCACCGCGCAGACATAACCGCCCGGTCCGGTGCCGATCACAACGAGGTCATAGGTCATGGAATCTCCGTCACGTCTATTCATCGGGGTTGAGCCATCGCGATCGATCGTCGACAGGCCGAGGCATCCGTCCCTCGAGCAACTGCCGAAGATAGCGCGGCGACACTGCGCCGGTCGCTTCGATCAGCCAGTACAGATAGTCGCGTGGACCGCCGTTCAGGTAGGGCGGCGATGACATCGGCTTGAACAGCGTCGGCAATTTTTCGGTCACCGACAGATTGTTGAGTATCGAGCCGAGTTCTTGAACCACATGCCACGCCAAGGGATCATCGATGTCGATGGTGAGATTGATGCACCAGCCTTCATTCGGAAAGAGATGGTGCGCATCCACCGTGGTGCCCGGAATCCGCGCGAGAAATCCTTTCAGATCTTCGAACATATCTTCGCGGAATTCGTTCGCAGGCATTCAACGCCCACCCGAGACATCGAGGATGGCGCTGGTGACATAGGAAGCCTCGTCCGACAGCAACCAGACGATGGCATTGGCGATTTCATCTGATGTGCCGACGCGCTTCATCGGCACCAGATGGGCCAGACGATGGGCGCGGTCGGGCTCGCCGCCGGCGGCGTGAATTTCGGTGTCGATCAGGCCGGGACGGATCGCGGCGACGCGGATGCCTTCGGCTGCGACTTCATGGCCGAGACCGATGGTGAAGGAATCCACCGCGCCCTTGGACGCGGCATAATCGACATAGGTGTTGGGCGAGCCGAGCTTGGCGGCGACCGACGACAGATTGACGATGACGCCGCCCTTGCCGCCGTGCTTGGTCGACATCCGCTTTACCGCTTCGCGCGCGCAGAGGATGGAGCCGGTGACGTTGACGGCCATCACGCGCTGGATGCGCTCGGCCGACATCTCGTCGACCCGCACGCCGCTCTGGCCGACGATGCCGCCATTGTTGACGAGCGCCCCTAACGTCCCGAATTTGTCGGCTTCCTTGAACAGCTCGAGGATGTCGCTTTCCTCGGCGACATCGCATTTCACCGCGATCGCCTTGCCATTGCTGGCCTCGATCAGCGCGACCACCTCGTCGGCGGCCTTCTTGTT
This sequence comes from Bradyrhizobium sp. AC87j1, assembly GCF_002936975.1. Classification (NCBI taxonomy): domain Bacteria; kingdom Pseudomonadati; phylum Pseudomonadota; class Alphaproteobacteria; order Hyphomicrobiales; family Nitrobacteraceae; genus Bradyrhizobium; species Bradyrhizobium sp. AC87j1. The sequence continues at coordinate 22,537 of NZ_PTFE01000102.1, read as the reverse complement.
GCTGGCATAGCCGACCACGACGCGGAAGCCGCGCGCGGCCGCCGCAATCGCGGTCGCCCGCCCGATGCCGCGGCTGCCGCCGGTGATGACAACGACTTTATCGGTCACGCGCGCCTCCATGGTTCGACACGCGCCGTCGCGAATGGCGACGGCGCTCGCAGAGCTTCAGGGATCAGAGATCCAGCACCAGGCGCGCCGGATCTTCCAGGCTCTCCTTGACGCGGACCAGGAAGGTGACGGCTTCCTTGCCGTCGATGACGCGGTGATCATAGGACAGTGCCAGATACATCATCGGGCGGACCTCGATCTTGCCGCCGACGACCATCGGCCGCTCCTGGATCTTGTGCATGCCGAGGATGCCGGACTGCGGCGCGTTCAGGATCGGGGTCGACATCAGCGAACCGTAGATGCCGCCATTGGTGATGGTGAAGGTGCCGCCCTGCATCTCGTCGATCTTGAGCTGGCCGTCACGGGCGCGGCGACCGAAATCGGCGATGCCCTTCTCGATGTCGGCGATCGACCTGTGGTCGCAGTCGCGCACCACGGGCACGACGAGGCCCTTGTCGGTGCCGACGGCGACGCCGATGTGGTAGTAGTTCTTGTAGATCAAATCGGTGCCGTCGATCTCGGCGTTGACGGCCGGGATGTCCTTCAGCGCCTGCACCACGGCCTTGGTGAAGAAGCCCATGAAGCCGAGCTTGGAGCCGTGCTTCTTCTCGAACGCATCCTTGTAGTGGGCGCGCAGCGCCATCACGTTGGTCATGTCGACCTCGTTGAAGGTCGTCAGCATGGCCGCGGTGTTCTGGACGTCCTTGAGGCGGCGCGCGATGGTCTGGCGCAGGCGGGTCATCTTGACCCGCTCTTCGCGCGCGGCGTCATCGGCCGGCGACGGCGCGCGCACCTGCACGGCGGCGGCGGGCTGGTTGACCGGGGTCGGCGCGGAGGCCGCACGCTCGATCGCGGCGAGCATGTCGCCCTTGGTGACGCGGCCGTCCTTGCCGGAGCCCGGAACGGTCGAGGCATCGACGCCGGTCTCAGCCGAGAGCTTGCGCACGGACGGCGCGAGCGGTGCGTCGGCCGGCGGCGCCTTCGCGGCCGGAGCCGGCGCGGACGCAGCAGCGGCAGCGGCGGGCTTGGCGGGCGCGGCGGCGGGCTTGGCAGCGCCTGCGGCGCCTTCGGTGATCTGTCCCAGCAGCGCGCCGACCGCGACGGTCGCGCCATCGGCGGCGATGATCTCGCTCAGCGTGCCGGCGGAGGGCGCCGGGACCTCGATGGTGACCTTGTCGGTCTCGAGCTCCACCAAGGGCTCGTCGACGGCGACGGGGTCGCCGGCCTTCTTGAACCAGCGTCCGATGGTGGCCTCGGTGACGGATTCGCCGAGCGTCGGCACACGAATTTCAGTCATGGTCTTTTCCTTAAGGGATCGCCGGTGCGGTCATGAATTCCGGATGTCACGGCCAGCGAAAAGCAAGCCATCCAGCGAGCCGGGACGTTCGCAGTCGCGACCTACTGGATGCCCCGCTCTTCCGAGCGGGGCATGACGCAGTTAAAAAAGTTCAGCTCAGTGCTTCGTCCAGGAACGCCTTCAGCTGCGCCTGATGCTTGGACATCAGACCAGTGGCGGTCGCAGCGGAAGCGGCGCGGCCGACATAACGCGGACGCCGGCTCGCGCCGTTCACCTGGTTCAGCACCCATTCCAGATAGGGCTCGATGAAGTGCCAGGCACCCATGTTGCGGGGCTCTTCCTGGCACCACACCATCTCGGCCTTCTTGAAGCGCGACAGCTCGGCCACCAGCGCCTTCAGCGGCACCGGATAGAGCTGCTCGACGCGCATCAGATAGATGTCGTCGATGCCGCGCTTCTCGCGCTCCTCGTAGAGGTCGTAATAGACCTTGCCGGAGCACAGCACGATGCGGCGGACCTTCTCGTCCGGAACGAGCTTGATCGCCTCGTTCGGCAGCATCTGGGCGTCATCATAGAGGATGCGGTGGAAGGACGTGTCCTTCGCCAGCTCCTCGATGCGCGACACCGCCCGCTTGTGACGCAGCAGCGACTTGGGCGTCATTACGATCAGCGGCTTGCGGATCTCGCGATGAAGCTGCCGACGCAGCACGTGGAAGTAGTTCGCCGGCGTGGTCGGGTAGACCACCTGCATGTTGTCTTCGGCACACATCTGCAGGTAACGCTCGAGGCGCGCCGAGGAGTGCTCCGGTCCCTGGCCCTCATAGCCGTGCGGCAGGAGGCAGACGAGGCCGGACATGCGCAGCCATTTGCGCTCGCCCGAGGAGATGAACTGGTCGAACACGACCTGCGCGCCGTTGGCGAAGTCGCCGAACTGGGCTTCCCAGAGAGTCAGCGTGTTCGGCTCGGCGAGCGAGTAGCCGTATTCGAAGCCGAGCACGGCTTCTTCCGACAGCAGCGAGTTGATGACCTCGTAATGGCCCTGCTCGTTGCCGAGATGGTTGAACGGCGTGTAGCGGCTCTCGTCCTCCTGGTCGATCAGGACCGAGTGGCGCTGCGAGAAGGTGCCGCGCTCCGAATCCTGTCCGGACAGGCGGACGTGGTGGTTTTCCTGGAGCAGCGTGCAGAACGCCAGCGCCTCGCCGGTCGCCCAGTCGATGCCCGCGTTGCCGTCGATCGCCTTGGCGCGGTTGTCGAGGAAGCGCTGGATGGTGCGGTGAACGCGGAAACCATCCGGCACCTTGGTGATCTTGCGGCCGATGTCCTTGAGAACAGGAAGATCAACGCCGGTGACGCCGCGCCGCGCATCCTCTTCCTGATCGGCGATCTTGAAGCCGGACCACTTGCCGTCAAGCCAGTCGGCCTTGTTCGGCTTGTAGGAGGTGCCGGCTTCGAACTCGGCGTCGAGCCGCGCGCGCCAGTCGGCCTTCAGCTTGTCGACTTCACCCTCGGTGACCACGCCTTCGGCAATCAGACGCCTGGAGTAGAGGGTGAGGGTCGAGGCATGGGCCGCGATCCGCTTGTACATCACCGGCTGAGTGAATGCCGGCTCGTCACCCTCATTGTGGCCGTAGCGGCGATAGCACCACATGTCGATGACGACGGGCTTGTGGAATTTCTGCCGGAATTCGATCGCGACCTTGGCCGCGAACACCACGGCTTCCGGATCGTCGCCGTTCACATGGAAGATCGGCGCGTCGATCATCTTCGCCACGTCGGACGGATAGGGCGAGGAGCGCGAGTAGCGCGGATAGGTGGTGAAGCCGATCTGGTTGTTGACGATGAAGTGCACGGAGCCGCCGGTGCGGTAGCCCTTCAGGTCGGACAGGCCGAAGCATTCAGCGACCACGCCCTGGCCGGCGAACGCCGCGTCGCCGTGCATCAGGAGCGGCAGCACCGAGATACGCATGTCGGGCGGATCGCCATGCTGGTCCTGCTTGGCGCGGACCTTGCCGAGCACCACGGGATCGACGATCTCGAGATGCGAGGGGTTGGCGGTCAGCGACAGATGGATGCGGTTGCCGTCGAACTCGCGGTCCGAGGACGCGCCGAGGTGATATTTGACGTCGCCCGAGCCTTCGACCGCGTCGGGGTTGGCGGAGCCGCCCTTGAATTCGTGGAACAGGGCGCGGTGCGCCTTGCCCATCACCTGCGTCAGCACGTTGAGGCGGCCGCGATGCGGCATGCCCAGCACGATCTCCTTCACGCCGAGATTGCCGCCGCGCTTGATGATCTGCTCGAGCGCCGGGATCAGCGATTCGGCGCCGTCGAGACCGAAGCGCTTGGTGCCGGTGAACTTGGTGTCGCAGAATTTCTCGAAGCCCTCGGCCTCGACCAGCTTCATCAGGATGGCGCGGCGACCTTCGCGGGTAAACGAGATCTCCTTGTCCGGACCCTCGATGCGCTCCTGGATCCAGGCCTTCTGCGCGGCGTTGCTGATGTGCATGAACTCGACGCCGAGCGTCTGGCAGTAGGTGCGCTCGCAGATCGCGGTAATCTCGCGCAGCGTGCCGTATTCGAGGCCGAGCACGTGATCGAGGAAAATCTTGCGGTCGAAATCGGCTTCGCTGAAGCCGTAGGTACGCGGATCGAGCTCTTCACGGTTGCGCTGGGCTTCGATGCCGAGCGGATCGAGCTTGGCATGGAAGTGACCGCGCATGCGGTAGGAGCGGATCAGCATCAGGGCGCGGACGGAGTCGCGCGTCGCCTGGAGCACGTCGGCGGAGGAGAGACCGGCGCCCTTGTCACCCCCCTTGGCCTGCGCTTTGGCCGCGATCTTGGCACCGACCGCCTTCTCGACCTCGGCCCAGTTGCCGTCGAGGGCGGAGGTCAGGTCGTCCTGTGGGGTCAGCGGCCAGTTGGTGCGCTCCCAGGACGGACCCTCGGCGTTCTTGCTGATGTCACCGGGGTGGTCGTTGAGGCTCTTGAAGAACTCCTGCCATTCGGCGTCGACCGAGGACGGGTCCTTCTCGTAGCGGGCGTAGATTTCGTCGATGTAGGTGGCGTTGGTGCCCTGCAAAAAGGATGACAGGGCAAAGGCTGCGTTCGCGTCCTGGCGAGACATACTGGAGTTCCTGGCGATTTCGGTTCGCGCATAACAAACGGCGCTGGCACCGAGCTCCCCGGCAGAGGCTCGGCGCGACAGGCACCCTTTACCCTATTTGCTGCGAAACTTCGCCCGGAAAAGTACGAAGAAGTGAATTAGCCTTTCAACTTTTCGGCAAGCGTATGGCCGAGGCGGGCGGGCGATGGGGACACTGTAATCCCTGCGGATTTCATCGCCTCGGTCTTGGAACCGGCGTCGCCCTTGCCGCCCGAGATGATCGCGCCGGCATGGCCCATGCGGCGGCCGGGAGGGGCGGTGACTCCGGCGATGAAGCCGACCATCGGCTTCTTGCGGCCGCGCTTGGCTTCGTCCTTGAGGAACTGGGCAGCGTCCTCCTCGGCGGAACCGCCGATCTCGCCGATCATGATGATCGACTCGGTCTTGGGGTCGGCCAGGAGCATTTCGAGGACGTCGATGAACTCGGTTCCCTTGACCGGGTCGCCGCCGATGCCGACCGCGGTGGTCTGGCCGAGGCCCTCCTGGGAGGTCTGGAACACGGCTTCATAGGTCAGCGTGCCCGAGCGGGAGACGATGCCGACCGAGCCGGTCTTGAAGATGTTGGCGGGCATGATGCCGATCTTGCACTCGCCGGCGGTCATGACGCCCGGGCAGTTCGGCCCGATCAGGCGCGACTTGGAAGCCGCGAGCGAGCGCTTCACGCGCACCATGTCGATGACGGGAATGCCCTCGGTGATGCAGACGATCAGCGGGACCTCGGCGTCGATGGCTTCGCAGATCGCGTCCGCCGCGCCCGGCGGCGGCACGTAGATCACCGATGCATCGGCGCCGGTCTTCTCACGCGCATCGCGCACGGTGTCGAACACCGGCAGGCCCAGATGCGTCGCGCCGCCTTTGCCCGGCGAGGTGCCGCCGACCATCTTGGTGCCATAGGCAATCGCGGCTTCCGAATGGAAGGTGCCGTTCTTGCCGGTGAAGCCCTGGCAGATGACCTTGGTGTTCTTGTCGATCAGGATGGACATGAGGTCTGCTTTCGCGAAACTAACAGAGTGAGAGGATCAGTGGATGCGGCGGTAGACGCCGGTGAGCACGTCGGCCCAGCCTTCCGCGTCCGGCGAGAACTGGATCTTCAACGAGTAGGAATTGTCGTCGATGATTTCGTAGACGTGGCGCGCATTGCCGCGGAGCGAGCCGCGCACCAGCGTCAGGGTCTTGCCGACCCACCCGCCGGAGGCGGGCGAAGGCGGCGTGTAGCCGAGCGAGTCGTACCAGAACAATTTGTAGGTCCGGTCGTCGCGGTCGAAGGTGAAGATGCCGTGGGTGGCGAAGATCTGCTTGCCGTCGCGCATCTGCACCGCGTCCTGGATCAGATAAAATCCATTCAGGTCCATGCGCGCGACGACGTGCGAAGTTGCCGGCCCGCCCGCCGTCCAGCGCGACGGGAAGACCACCTCTTCGCCATCCCATTCGCCGGCGAACGCGGCAAGACGCGCGTGCTCGGGAAGTGGAGATGATGCGGCGAGATGGTCCTGGGCCATGGCCTTAGCCTCCCTTGACGGCCTTCACGATCTTCTGCGCGGCGTCGTCGAGATTGTCGGCCGGCACCACGTTCAGGCCGGATTCGCGGATGATCTTCTTGCCGAGCTCGACATTGGTGCCCTCGAGGCGGACCACCAGCGGCACGCTGAGGCCGACCTCGCGCACGGCGGCGGTGACGCCCTCGGCGATCACGTCGCACTTCATGATGCCGCCGAAGATGTTGACCAGGATGCCCTTCACGTTGGGATCGGCGGTGATGATCTTGAAGGCGGCCGCGACCTTCTCCTTGCTGGCGCTGCCGCCGACATCGAGGAAGTTGGCCGGCGCCATGCCGTAGAGCTTGATGATGTCCATCGTCGCCATGGCAAGTCCGGCGCCGTTGACCATGCAGCCGATGTTGCCGTCGAGCGTGACGTAGTTGAGGTCGTACTTGGACGCCTCGATTTCCTTGGCGTCTTCCTCGGTCTCGTCGCGCAGCGCGAGCACTTCGGGGTGACGGAACAGCGCGTTGTCGTCGAACGACACCTTGGCGTCGAGGACGCGGAGCTGGCCCTGCTTGGTCACGACCAGCGGGTTGATCTCCAGCATGGCCATATCCTTGCCGACGAAGGCCGCGTAGAGCTGTGCGGTGAGCTTCTCGGCCTGCTTGGCAAGATCGCCGGAGAGCTTCAGCGCATTCGCAACCGTGCGGCCGTGATGGCCCATGATGCCGGTGGCGGGATCGACCGAGAAGGTCACGATCTTCTCAGGATTGTTGTGCGCGACGTCCTCGATGTTGACGCCACCCTCGGTCGAGACGACGAACGAGACGCGCGAGGTTTCGCGGTCGACCAGGAGCGAGAGATAGAATTCCTTGTCGATGTCGGAGCCGTCCTCGATGTAGAGGCGGTTGACCTGCTTGCCGGCGGGGCCGGTCTGGATCGTCACGAGGGTCGCGCCTAGCATCTGCTTGGCGAACTCGGAGACCTCGGCGGCCGACTTGGCGATGCGGACGCCGCCCTTGTCGCCGGCGGAAGCTTCCTTGAACTTGCCCTTGCCGCGGCCGCCGGCATGGATCTGGCTCTTCACCACATAGACCGGACCCGGCAGCGCCTTGGCGGCGGCTTCCGCATCCGAGGGCTTCAGGACGGGCACGCCCTTGGAGATCGCTACGCCAAACTCGCTGAGCAGCGCTTTGGCCTGATATTCATGGATATTCATATGGTCGCTCCCTGAACCCGCGGGCGGTGACCTCTAGGGCCCACCTCAGTCTTGTGGCTGGCATACCATATACCACAGGAACTGCAACCCGGATTCTTTGACTTCGAGATCTCTGGACTGCTGAAACCGGACCCGTCCCGACAACCGGCCCCCGGAAGTGAAACCGCCGAAGACCGGTTTCGGTCTTCGGCGGGAATTGCTGGCGCTTAGCGGCCGAGAAGATCGGGGGCGATCTTCTTGCAGGCGTCGACCAGGCCCTGCACCGCGCCGACCGACTTGTCGAAGGCCTCGCGGTCCTTGCCGGCGAGCTCGATCTCGACGACGCGCTCGACGCCCTTGGAGCCGATCACGACGGGCACGCCGACATACATGTCCTTCACGCCGTATTCGCCGTTGAGGTACGCGGCCGAGGGCAGCACGCGCTTCTTGTCACGCAGATAGCTCTCGGCCATCGCGATCGCCGAGGCGGCCGGCGCGTAGAAGGCCGAGCCGGTCTTGAGCAGGTTGACGATCTCGGCGCCGCCGTTGCGGGTACGATCGACGATCTCGTCGAGGCGCGCCTGCGAGGTCCAGCCCATCTTGACGAGGTCGGGCAGCGGAATGCCGGCGACAGTGGAGTACTTCACCAGCGGCACCATGGTGTCGCCATGGCCGCCGAGCACGAAGGCGGTGACGTCCTCGACCGAGACGTTGAACTCGTCGGCCAGGAAGTAGCGGAAGCGGGCCGAATCCAGCACGCCGGCCATGCCGACGACCTTCTTGTGCGGCAGGCCCGAAGCCTTCTGCAGCGCCCAGACCATCGCGTCGAGCGGGTTGGTGATGCAGATGACGAAGGCGTCGGGGGCGTACTTCTTGATGCCGGCGCCGACCTGCTCCATGACCTTGAGGTTGATGGAGAGAAGATCGTCGCGGCTCATGCCGGGCTTGCGCGGCACGCCGGCGGTGACGATGCAGACCTTGGCGTTGTCGAGCGCCTCGTAGGAGTTCGCGCCGGTGTAGTGGGCATCAAAACCGTCGACCGGCGAGGACTGCGCGATGTCGAGCGCCTTGCCCTGCGGCACGCCTTCGGCGATGTCGAACATCACCACGTCGCCCAGCTCTTTCAGGCCGATGAGATGAGCCAGCGTTCCGCCGATCTGACCGGAGCCAATCAAAGCAATCTTGTCGCGCGCCATGTGAGCCTGTCCTTTAGACACGTAAGGTGGGGAAAACTGAGAGGGTGGTTATCCCTTTCGCCTCCCCCGTTCAAGTCGCCGGATGCCCAATTGTCGGGCTTGGCGCGATTCCAGCCCGCAGACCTTAAGCCGTCATTCCGGGGCGCCCGCGCCATCGCGCGGGCGAACCCGGAATCTCGAAATGGTAGCGCGAGATTCCGGGTTCGCGCTGGTGCGCGCCCCGGAATGACAGCGCTAGCGAAATAGGACTTAAGTCTCTACCAGCCCCTTGGTGGAGCCGCTTGCGGTGGAATCCTTGCGGCCGTGAGCCAGCGCCAGATAGGATTCCGAGCTCATCTCGATCAGGCGCGACGCCGTCCGCTTGAACTCCATGGCCTCGGTGCCCTCATGGGCCAGATAGAGCGAGATCGGGTTGGCGTCAGCCGAGGCCATCAGCTTCACGGCATTGTCATAGAGCGCGTCGATCAGCGTGATGAAGCGCTTGGCAGCGTTGCGCTGGGACTGGTCCATCACTGGAATATGGTCGACCAGGATGGTGTGGTAGTCGTGCGCCAGCCTGAGGTAGTCCGATGCCCCCAGCGGCTTCTCGCAGAGATCGGCAAACGAGAACCGCGCCACGCCATGGGCCGAGCACGGCACGTGCAGGATGCGGCCCTTGATCGAAATGTCGCGCGACTTGCATTTGGCGCTGCCCGACATCCGCGACCAGGCGCGGTCGAGCGCTGCGTCCGCATCAGCGTCCGCCGGCGTCAGCCACATCGGCACGCCCTGAAGTTTTTCCAGCCGGAAATCGGTGCGCGCATCGAGCCGTGCGACGTCCATGTGGTCGGTGATCTGCTTGATGAAGGGCAGGAACAGCGACCGGTTCAAGCCGCCCTTGTAGAGATCGTCGGGTGCGACGTTGGAGGTCGCGACCACGACGGTGCCTAGCTCGAACAATTTGGCGAACAGTCGTCCCAGGATCATCGCATCCGCGATGTCGGTGACGTGGAATTCGTCGAAGCAGAGCAGCCAGCTCTCCTCGAAGATCGCATTCGCGGCCAGCGCGATGACGTCGCCGTCGGCGATCTCGCCGCGCGCGATGCTCTGGCGATAATCGTAGATGCGCTCATGCACGTCCGCCATGAATTCGTGGAAATGCGCCCGCCGCTTGTGCTCGACCGAGGCATGCTGGAAGAACAGATCCATCAGCATGGTCTTGCCGCGGCCGACCTCGCCATGGATGTAGAGCCCGCGCGGCGCCTCATCCTTGTCGCTGCTGAACAGGCGGGCGAGCAGGCCCTGCTTGCGCTGCGGCTTATAGTCCGAGAGCCGCAGGTCGAGCGCGGCATAGGCTTCGGCGACCTCGGCCTGCGCGGCATCGGGCTCGATCGCGCCGGAGGCGATCTGGGCCTGATAGGCTTCGCTGAAGGGGGAACTGGGGGTCGAGAGCATGGCCCTTTACCGCCAGAGACCGACGGAAATTGCAAGCCGTGAATCGAGGTCAGAGGTATGCGCTTTCGTGTCCCGGACGCGCTGCAGCGCCACCAGCGCGTTCACGCGCGTCTTTGACGCGCTATGCGCTGCTGCGCAGAGCCTGGACCCACTATTTCGTTCATCGCGGAGCACTGGGCCCCGGCTCTGCGGCCGGGGCACGAGCGCGAGCTACGCACACAGCTCGTAGGCGTCCTCGACCACATACGGCCCGCCGCCAGTGGAGGCGCGCGACGAGAACAGCACAAACCGCTCCGCCATGAACGCCTTGCTCGGGAAGTAGCCACGCAGCGAGAGATAGTCGGCGACGTCGCGATCGGAGGCATCGTGCAGCCGGGCGAGCGTGACATGTGGGATGAATTTGCGGCCTTCAGGGTTGAGGCCGATCCGCTGCATCATGCGCTCGAGCTCGGCCTGCAATTCCATCAGCGGCTTGCTCGGCGCGATCGTCGCAACGACCGCTCTCGGCTTGCGACCGCCAAAACTCGTCAGTCCCTGCACCTTCACCTCGAAGGGCTTGCGGTCGACGCGAAACAGCATCGATGCGATCTCGTTGGCGGACAGGCCGTCGATATCGCCGATGAAGCGCAGGGTGACGTGATAATTTTCGGGATCGATCCAGCGGGCGCCGGGAAGGCCGCCCCGCAAATTGGAAAGCGTCTGGCTGACTTCGGCCGGGATTTCCAGACCAGTGAACAAACGCGGCATCGTTTCGCACTCCCGATGCTTGGGCATGATCCGTGGGACAGATCATATCCAAATTTTAGAGCCGGTGACGAATCACCGGTACCCTGATTCCTATCGCAGTTGTGTGACTCTGCGAAGCATCGCGCGCCTCACCCCGGTAAAACCCTGGGTATGACGGTTGGCGCTGCCCGCTTTTCAACGTCGTTGCTCAGCGATGGTGCCAAGGAATGCCTCCGCGGTGGGCATGATGTTGCCGACGATGATGTCGACGCCGGCCGCAGTCGGATGAATGCCGTCGGCCTGGTTGAGCTTGGCGTCGGCCGCAACGCCCTCGAGAAAGAACGGATAGAGCGGCACGTCGAATTTCTTCGCCAGATCCGGATAAATCGAATTGAAGCGCGCGGCATAATCGGCGCCGTAATTCGGCGGGGCCAGCATGCCGCACAGCATCACCGCGATCTTGCGCGCCTTCAGCCGCTGAACGATGTCGGTCAATGCGGCGCGCGTCAAATCGGGATCGACGCCGCGCAAGGCGTCGTTGGCGCCGAGCTCGACGATGACGCCGTCGGTTCCGTCGGGGACGGACCAGTCGAGCCGGTCGCGGCCGCCCGAGGAGGTGTCGCCGGACACGCCGGCGTTGGTCATGTCGACGGCTATACCTTTGTCCTGCAAGGATTTTTTGAGCTTGGCCGGAAACGAATCCTGGCCCGAGAGGCCAAGGCCCGCACTCAAGGAATCGCCGAGGACCACGAGCTTGATCGGCTTGGCCGCCGGCTGGGCCTGCAACGACGGCGTCGTCGCGATCGTCATCAAACCGAGCATCAACACGGCTATGTGCATGAACAATCCGTAACGCCTCTCGACCGCGCTATCGGAGTTGCCATATGACCGGACCATGGACACTCGCATCGAACCCTCGTCGCTCACCGCTGCCGCGGACACCATCGCCATCTCCAACGTCAATCTCTCATTGGGCACGGGCGCGGCACGCGTTCACATCCTCAAGGATATCAGCTTGCGGGTCGCCTCGGGCGAGACGGTCGGCCTGATCGGCCCGTCAGGCTCGGGCAAATCCACGCTGCTGATGGTGATGGCGGGGCTGGAGCGTCCTGATAGTGGAGAGGTGGTGGTATCGGGCACGCCTTTCAATGCCCTCGACGAGGACGCGCTGGCCCGCTTCCGCGGCCGCCAGGTCGGCATCGTCTTCCAGTCCTTTCATCTGATCCCGACCATGACGGCGCTGGAGAACGTCGCGGTGCCGCTGGAGCTCGCCGGCAATCCCGATGCCGCAACGCGCGCGGCGCAGGAGCTGCAATCGGTCGGGCTCGGCGACCGCCTGCATCATTATCCGGCGCAATTGTCCGGCGGCGAGCAGCAGCGCGTCGCGCTCGCCCGCGCGCTGGCGCCCGATCCCGCGATCCTGGTCGCGGACGAGCCGACCGGCAATCTGGATGAGGCCACGGGAAAGCAGATCGTCGACCTGCTGTTCAGCAAGCATGCCGAGCGCGGCATGACCCTGGTGCTGGTCACGCACGATTCCTCGCTCGCGCATCGCTGCGACCGCGTGATCCGGCTGCGCTCGGGCCGCATCGACACGCAGTCTGCGCCGGCATGAGCGCCTCGGCCGAACCGTTCGCGAAGCCAAACGGCGTCGCGCTTTCGCTGCGCTATGCGCTGCGCGAATTGCGCGGCGGCCTGCGCGGTTTCTACGTCTTCATCGCCTGCATCGCGCTCGGCGTGATGGCGATCGCCGGCGTCGGCTCGGTGTCGGCGAGCCTCTCCGACGGCTTGGCCCGCGAGGGCCGCACGCTGCTCGGCGGCGACGTCTCCTTCGTGCTGTTCCAGCGCGAAGCGAAACCTGAAGAGGTCGCCTTCCTGCGCTCACGCGGCACGGTCTCGACCGCGGCGACCTTGCGCGGCATGGCGCGCGCGGCCGACGGCCAGCTCGCACTGGTCGAGATGAAGGCGGTCGACGACACCTATCCGATGCTGGGCCAGCTGACGCTGGCGCCACAGCTGCCGATGTCCGACCTGCTCGCAGAGCGCGATGGCGCCTTCGGCGCTGCCGCCGATCCGACGCTGCTGGCGCGGCTCTCGCTCAAGACCGGCGACCGCGTCACCATTGGCGCTGCGACCTTCCAGATCCGCTCAACCGTCGAAGCCGAACCCGACAAGCTCGCCGGCGGCATCGGCTTCGGCCCGCGCTTCCTGATCAGCGAGGCCGGCCTGCGCGCCACCGGCCTGATCCAGCCCGGCAGCCTGGTGCGCTGGGTCTACCGGGTGAAGTTGCCCGATACGGCGAACAACGAGCGCGCCACCGAAGCCTTCATCGCCGACGCGCGGAGCGCCGCGCCGCAGGCCGGCTGGGAGATCCGCAGCCGCTCCAACGCCTCGCCGCAGCTCGAACGCAACATCAACCGCTTCACCCAGTTCCTGACGCTGGTGGGCCTTGCCGCGCTGCTGGTCGGCGGTGTCGGCGTCGCCAATGCCGTGAAGAGCCATATCGACCGCCGGCTCGAAGTGATCGCGGCCCTCAAGGCCGTCGGCGCCACCGGGCGCGACGTGTTCGGCATCTATCTTGCGCAGGTTCTCCTGCTCGCTGGCATCGGCTCGATCATCGGCCTTGCGCTCGGCGCCGCGATGCCGTTCGCGATCGTCGGCCTGTTCGGCAAGCTGCTGCCGCTGCCGGTGGTGCCGGCCGTGCATGCCGACGAGCTGGCGCTGTCCTTTCTCTATGGCCTTCTCACTGCGCTCGCCTTCGGCCTGTGGCCGCTCGGGCGGGTCCACGACGTGCCGGTGGCCGCGCTGTTCCGCGACACCATCAGCTCGGAATGGCATCGGCCACGCGCGAGCTATCTCGTGTTCATGGGCGTCGTGATCGCGCTGCTGATCGCGGTCGTGATCGGATTGTCGTTCGACAAGCGCATCGCGGCGGTGTTCGTGGCCTCCTCGGTCGTCGTGTTCGCCCTGCTACGCGGCATCGCCGCCCTGCTGATGGCCATCGCGCGGCGGCTGCCGCGGACGCGGCTGCCGATGCTGCGGCTGGCGATCGCCAACATCCACCGGCCGGGCGCGCTGACGCCCTCGGTGGTGCTGTCGCTGGGGCTCGGCCTCGCCGTGCTCGTCACCATCACCCAGATCGACGGCAATCTGCGCCGGCAGTTCCTCGCAGCACTGCCGGACCGCGCGCCGTCCTTCTTCTTCATCGACATCCCGAGCACGCAGGCCGAGCAGTTCGACGGCTATCTGCGCCGGATCGCGCCGGGCGCGACGGTCGAGGACGTACCGATGCTGCGCGGCCGCATCGTCGCCGCGCGCGGCGTGCGCGCCGAGGAGCTCAAGCCGACCACCGACTCCGAATGGGTGCTGCAGAGCGACCGCGGCCTGACCTATACCGGCGAGCTGCCGAAAGGCTCCAAGGTGGTCGAGGGCGAATGGTGGAGCGCCGATTATTCCGGCCCGCCGCTGGTCTCGATGGAGAAGAAGATCGCCGACGGGCTCGGCCTCAAGCTCGGCGACGAGGTCGTGGTCAATGTGCTCGGCCGCGACATCCCGGCTAGAATCGGCAATCTGCGCACCATCGACTGGCAGGGGATGGGCATCAACTTCGTTCTGGTGTTCTCTCCGAACGCCTTCAAGGGCGCCCCTCACACCCACATCGCGACGCTGACGGAAACCGGCGGAACTGCGGCAGGCGACGGCGAGATCATCAAGCAGGTCGCCGACGCCTATCCGATGGTGACGAGCGTGCGCGTGCGCGAGGTGATGGAGACGGTCGGCTCTGTCGTGACCAATCTGGCGCTGGCGATCCGCGGTGCCAGCGCCGTGACCCTGATCTCGGCGATCCTGGTGCTCGGCGGCGCGCTCGCCGCCGGCCATCGCCACCGGGTCTACGATGCGGTGATCCTGAAGACGCTGGGCGCGACGCGGCTGCGGCTGCTCGGCGCCTATGCGCTCGAATACCTCCTGATCGGGCTCGCGACCGCGGTGTTCGGCGTGATCTCCGGCAGCATCGCGGCCTGGATGATCGTGACGCGGCTGATGACGCTGAGCTTCGTCTGGCAGGCCGGCAGCGCGGCCGGCGTGGTCGCGGCCGCGCTCGTCGTCACCGTCGGGCTCGGGCTCGCGGGCACGCTGCTGGCGTTGAACAAAAAGCCCGCCACGGTGTTGCGGAATTTGTGACAAAATGTAGCGGAGGGCCGCACGAGAGCGAAATCGCACGATTTCTGCGATTAACCACGACTGCTCGTCAGGTTCGCGTCAGGATTGCCGCCAAGGGCGACATTCAGCCGCGCGTGGAAGGTTGCAGCGAATGTGTTAGTTTCCCACATATCGAATGGGTTCGGAGCCCCGATTGTTAGCCAAAATTTAGTCGGTTGGCGTCGGTATCCGAGATAGAGTTTGACGAACCGGCGGCATGGCGACCCTCGTGCCGGACCGGACCAACCAACGGGAATTCGACCATGTCGGACCTAGACCGTAACTACGCTTCTCCTTTCGGCAGGGCCGCCGGGCGTGTTGACGCCGCGACGGTCGATGCCGGCCTGCGCGCCTATATGCTGCGCATCTACAACTACATGAGCATCGGCCTTGCCATCACCGGCCTTGCCGCGCTCGGTGTTTACATGGCTGCCGTGACTGATGTCCCGACCGCGGACGCCGTCCGCGTCGGCAAGCTGTTCCTGACGCCGTTCGGCTACGCGATGTTCGTCAGCCCGCTGAAATGGCTGTTCATGCTCGCGCCGCTCGCCATGGTGTTCGTGATCTCGGCGGGCATCAACCGTCTGGCTCCCTCGACCGCCCAGATCCTGTTCTGGGTGTTCGCGGCGCTGATGGGTATCTCGCTGTCGTCGATCTTCCTGGTGTTCACGCACACCTCGATCGTGCGGGTGTTCTTCATCACCGCGGCCACCTTCGGTGCGCTGAGCCTCTACGGCTACACCACCAAGCGTGACCTGACCGGCATGGGCTCGTTCCTGTTCATGGGCCTGATCGGCATCATCATCGCGAGCCTGGTGAATCTGTTCCTGGCGAGCTCGATGCTGCAGTTCATCGTGTCGGTGGTCGGCGTGCTGGTGTTCGCGGGCCTCACCGCCTGGGATACCCAGCGGCTGAAGAACGACTACATCTACGGCTATGCCTCGGCCGGCGGTGACATCGCAGAGCGTGCGGCCATCACCGGCGCCCTGTCGCTGTATCTGAACTTCATCAACCTGTTCACGCTGCTGCTGCAGCTCCTCGGCCAGCGCGACTAAGCGATAGGCCAGGACGAACGGACACGAACCCCGGCCGAAAGGCCGGGGTTTTTGCTTGGGCGCGGGGTGGCGCCCGTAGCCCGGATGGAGCGTAGCGCAATCCGGGACAGTCCTTATCCGGGCTACAAGGCCACGAGTGCCGCCTCTCCCCCCGTCATTGCGGGCGCAGCGAAGCAATCCAGAGTCCCTCCGCGGATGCATTTCTGGATTGCTTCGCTGCGCCCGCAATGACGGGTGTGGCAACACCGTTGCCCCTTTCAGCGGAAGCGGGAAGGCTCTAATCTTCCGCCATGTCCGCACCTGAAATCAGGCCTGCAACCGAGGCCGACCTTCCCGCCATCACCGCCATCTACCAGCAGGCCGTCCGCGAGGGCACCGCGACGTTCGAGCTGGAACCGCCTGACCTCGTGGAGATGACGCGCCGTTATCGCGCGCTGGTCGACGGCGGCTATCCCTATTTCGTCGCCATCCTCGACGGCCGCGTCGCCGGCTATGCCTATGCCGGCGCCTACCGCCCGCGCCCGGCCTACCGCTTCACGGTCGAGAACTCGATCTATCTCGATCCCTCCTTCCACCGCCGCGGTGTCGGCTCAAAGCTGCTGGAGCGGCTGGTCGCTGAATGCGAGGCGCGCGGCTTCCGCCAGATGATCGCGGTGATCGGCGATTCCGCCAATGCCGGCTCGATCGGCGTGCACACCAAGGGCGGCTTCAAGATGATCGGCACGCATCCCAATGTCGGGCTGAAATTCGGCCGCTGGCTTGATACGGTGATGATGCAGCGCGACCTCGGCGAGGGCGCGAAGACGGTGCCGGGGAAGTAGGGCTCGTAGGGTGGGCAAAGCGATAGCGTGCCCACCATATCCCGGCGATTGAGAAACGATGTGGGCACGGCGCTTTGCGCCTTTGCCCACCCTACGGCACCGGTCGTGCGGCTACACCACCGCCAGCTTCCGATCGATCACCAGCAGCACGCGCTCCAGCTCGTGGCCGCGGCGCAGGATCAGGCCCGTCGCCGAGATCACGCTGTACATGCCCTGCTTGCGCGCGAGCCGCGGATCCTTCTCGATGCGATAGATCGGTACTTCCGAGGCACGGCGATAGACCGAGAACACGGCGCGATCCCTCAGGAAGTCGATGGCATAGTCGCGCCATTCGCCGTCGGCGACCATGCGGCCGTAGAGATTGAGAATACGGTGCAGCTCTAGCCGGTTGAACGTCACCCGGCTCAGTTGCGTCGTCGCCGCGGCGGGGCGCGCCGCCGCGCGCTGCTCGCTCGGATCGGCATCCTCCGACAGACTCATGGAGCGCTTCCTCATCGCACGGCATGACCCGAATCCGCGAAGACCGTCCCCGGAACCTGGATCATGACAGCTGCATGATTGCGCCAACCGGCCACCGCCGCAAGGGGCTCCTGATTCAACCGGTCGAATCGGTTACGATTCGGGGCACACGCTATGGTGGAACTCCCTCGCGGCAAACCGTCACGGGATCGTTAGCAGGAATCATACTCTCGCCGCTTTTCCGCCTAGCGACTGCCGCCCTGCATTGCGAAAAGACTCACGTGCGTTGACCCGGTCCTTTCGGTTCCGGATTCCTCAGCCCCCAGCCCCCCGGGGTCGAACAGGATCGGGTCTGTACGCGCAACAAGGAGGGCCAACGCAAGTTGGTCCTTTTTTGTTTGTGTCGGGATGTTTCTGCTTCGGCGAAATTCTTCTCTCATCAGCGCCAACAGTCTCTCCCCTCATCCTGAAGGAGCCGCGCGTCCTTCGCGCGGCGTCTCGAAGGATCGAGGCCGAGCTGCGTGAGCGGGGCGATGCGAAGCATCGTCCGGTAGACGCGCGCAAGGGCGCGCTCCTCACCATGAGCGTGGCAGTGAGTACGACGCGAGAGAATTGAAATCAGTGCAGCGACGTGTAGGCCGCGCCCAGCATCGAGCCGGGCTTGTCGCGGCTGCCGTCCTGGACATAGACCACCGCGCCGTCGACGCCGTCGCGCGTGAGGTTCTCGATCGGCACCGTCCAGCTTTCCGAACGCCCGGTCCAGTCGCCGACCTTGAGCAGGCTGCGCACCACGTTGTGATAGGTGACCTGTTGTCCGCGATTCTCGCCGCGGGTGATTGCGATCGGGACCGACTTGGCGATCGAACAGATCCAGACCTCGCCATGCGAGACGGCCGGCTCGTTGCTCGCCGCCACCGACACGTTGATCTGCTTGCCCGCGAGCGACATCGTCACCGGCACGCTCATCACGCCGGTGCCCTTGTCGGTCTTGCCGATCGCGCTCTCGATGCCGGCACGATCGCTGCCGATGACATGGGTGGAGCCGTTGACCACAACCTGCGGCGTGTAGACTTCGCGGTCGCCGCGCATGCGCGAATAAGCACGCTGCCGTGCAGAGAAGCGCGAATCCGCCAGCGTATCCTTCCAGCCAAGATAGTCCCAATAATCGATCGGCATGCTCAGCGCGATGATCGACGGGTCTTTGGAGAGATCGCCGATGATCTGGTCGGCGGGCGGGCAGGAGGAGCAGCCCTGCGAGGTAAACAATTCGACAACGGCGCGGGGATCAGCCTCGGCAGGACGGATGACGGCGACGATCGCACAGATGCCGAGAGCTCCCGACCAGAGGGCACCGGACCAACGTGAAACCAGATGAGAAGCCGTCATTGTTGTCATGTCGAACGCCGCACACCATTGCTCGTGGAAAGGGAAATCTTATCGCCGGATGGTCACCGTAGTTTTACGGGGCGCGACACACCCGACCGCCCAGGCCAACCATCCGAAAGGAGGTTTTCCGCCGGGCGGGCCCATCTGGAGCATGCCGCAAACGCACGAAGGCGGCCTTGTGATAGGCCGCCTTCGTTTAACCTTCTACTCACGTCGCGGTGAGCCACCGTTCACAAATTCGCGCTTAGGCCGCGAGCTTGCGCAGCACGTAGTGCAGGATACCGCCGTTCCGGTAGTAGTCGAGCTCGTCCAGCGTATCGATGCGGCAGAGCAGCGAAACGCGCTGCAACGAACCGTCGCCCGAGACGATCTCCGCGGTCAGCTTCTGGCGCGGCTTGAGCTCGCCGACGAGGCCACGCAGCGTGACCTTCTCGTCGCCCTTGAGGCCGAGCGACGACCAGGAGGTGCCCTCCTCGAAGGTCAGCGGCAGCACGCCCATGCCGACCAGGTTGGAGCGATGGATGCGCTCGAAGCTCTGGCAGATCACGGCGCGCACGCCGAGCAGGCGGGTGCCCTTGGCGGCCCAGTCGCGCGAGGAGCCGTTGCCGTATTCGGCACCGGCGAACACCACCAGCGGCACCTGCTCCTGCTGATACTTCATCGCGGCGTCGTAGATCGACATCTGCTCGCCGTCGGGCCAGTGTTTTGTCAAACCGCCCTCAGGGATATTTCCATCCGCGCCCTTGAGCATAAAGTTCTTGATGCGGATGTTGGCGAAGGTGCCGCGCATCATCACTTCATGGTTGCCGCGACGCGTGCCGTATTGGTTGAAGTCGGCGGGACGCACCTGGTGCTCGCTGAGGTACTTGCCGGCGGGCGAGGTGAGCTTGATCGAACCGGCCGGCGAGATGTGGTCGGTGGTGATCTTGTCGCCGAACATGGCGAGGATGCGAGCCTCGACGATGTCGGTGACCGGCTCCGGCTCCTTCTTCATGCCGTCGAAATAAGGCGGGTTCTGCACATAGGTCGACGACATGTTCCAGCGATAGGTCTCGCTCTCGACCGTCTTGATCTTGCGCCAGTTGGTGTCGCCCTTGAACACGTCGGCATACTTCTTCTTGAAGATCGACGCGGTCACGAACTTCTTCATGAAGGCGTTGATCTCCTTGGTCGTCGGCCAGATGTCCTTGAGGTACACCGGCTTGCCGTCCTTGCCCTCGCCGAGCGGCTCCACCGCGAGGTTCTTGGTGACGCTGCCCGCGAGCGCGTGGGCGACGACCAGCGGCGGCGAGGCCAGGTAGTTCGCCTGCACGTCCGGCGAGACGCGGCCTTCGAAGTTGCGGTTACCTGAGAGCACGGCGGCGGCGACGATGCCGTTGTCGTTGATCGACTTCGAGATCTCCTCGGGCAGCGGACCGGAATTGCCGATGCAGGTGGTGCAGCCGAAGCCGACCAGGTTGAAGCCGACCTTGTCGAGATCCTTCTGCAGACCGGAATCGGCGAGATAGCCGGCGACGACCTGGCTGCCCGGGGCGAGCGAGGTCTTCACCCACGGTTTGGCCTTGAGGCCCTTCGCAGCGGCGTTGCGCGCCAGGAGGCCGGCGCCGATCAACACGCTCGGGTTCGAGGTGTTGGTGCAGGAGGTGATGGCGGCGATCACGACGTCGCCGTGGCCGATCTCGAAGTCCTTGCCTTCGACGGCGAAGCGCTTGCTGGGCTCCTCGGCCTTCTTGTACTCGGTGCCGAGCGCAAGCGAGAAGCCTTCGGCGACCGACGGCAGCGCGATGCGACCTTCGGGACGCTTCGGACCGGCCATCGACGGCACGACGTCGGCGAGATCGAGCGTCAGCGTTTCCGTGAACACCGGATCGGCCGACTTGGCGGTGCGGAACAGCCCTTGCGCCTTGGCATAGGCCTGCACCAGCGCGACGCGCGGCGCCGCGCGGCCGGAGGTCTTGAGATAGTCGATCGCGGCGGCGTCAACCGGGAAGAAGCCGCAGGTCGCGCCGTATTCGGGCGCCATGTTGGCGATGGTCGCCTTGTCGGCAACCGAGAGATTGTCGAGGCCCGGGCCGAAGAACTCGACGAACTTGCCGACGACGCCGAGCTTGCGCAGCATCTGCGTCACGGTGAGCACGAGGTCGGTCGCCGTGACGCCTTCCTTCATCGCGCCCTTCAGCTTGAAGCCGACGACGTTGGGCAGCAGCATCGACAGCGGCTGGCCGAGCATGCAGGCTTCCGCCTCGATGCCGCCGACGCCCCAGCCGAGCACGGCGAGACCGTTGACCATGGTGGTGTGGGAGTCGGTACCGACCAGCGAATCGGGATAGGCGACCTCGAAGGTGCCGGTCTTCTTGCCGACCGTCATCTTCTCCTTCTTGGTCCAGACCGTCTGGGAGAGATATTCGAGATTGACCTGGTGGCAGATGCCGGTGCCGGGCGGCACGACGGAGAAGTTCGAGAACGCCTTCTGGCCCCATTTCAGGAACTCGTAGCGCTCCTGGTTCTGCTTGTACTCTTCGGTGACGTTCTTGCCGAAGGCCTTGTTGTCGCCGAAGAAGTTCACGATCACGGAATGGTCGATGACGAGATCGACCGGCACCAGCGGATTGATCTTCTCGGCATCACCGCCGAGCTTCTGCATCGCGTTGCGCATCGCGGCGAGGTCGACCACCGCGGGCACGCCGGTGAAGTCCTGCATCAGCACGCGCGCCGGGCGGAAGGCGATCTCATGCTCCAGCGACTTCTTGCGCAGCCATTTCGAGACCGCGACGATGTCCTCTTTCTTGACCGAGCGGCCGTCCTCGTTGCGCAGGAGGTTCTCGAGCAGGACCTTCATCGAATAGGGAAGTTTCGAAATTCCCTTCAGACCATTCTTCTCGGCCGTGGGCAGGCTGTAATAGACATAGGTCTTGGCGCCGACCTTGAGGGTCTTTTTGCATTTGAAGCTGTCGAGCGAGGTCATGTAGGAATCCCAATTGTTAGTTATACCC
Source organism: Bradyrhizobium sp. AC87j1 (assembly GCF_002936975.1). Classification (NCBI taxonomy): domain Bacteria; kingdom Pseudomonadati; phylum Pseudomonadota; class Alphaproteobacteria; order Hyphomicrobiales; family Nitrobacteraceae; genus Bradyrhizobium; species Bradyrhizobium sp. AC87j1. The sequence goes on along the minus strand of NZ_PTFE01000102.1, from coordinate 1,023 downwards.
GGCAGGGTATTTTAACACCGTTAGCGTATCAGGCTGGGCCGCTTGCAGGGGCAGGTTGAGTTGCTGCATCAAGTAGTTCCGGGCTTATAGAAGCTTTCTAACCGCGCCGCCACAGCCACAATCGTACCGCAGCATTCGCGAGCCAAAAATTCCCATGCGCTACCCCAAGTTTTCCTGAGGCCCGGCTTTGAGCGGGGTGGCACGAAGCAAGATGCAGCTGTCCGGACGCGGGATCGTTTGCGTGCGCGGCGGCCGCGAGGTGTTTGCCGGGCTCGATTTCGAGGCCGTCGCCGGCGAAGCGGTGGCGGTCGTCGGCCGCAACGGGTCGGGCAAGACCTCGCTGCTGCGGCTGATCGCGGGCCTGCTCGTTCCGGCAGGCGGCACGATCGCGCTGGAGGGCGGCGATGCCGAGCTGACGCTGCCCGAGCAGTGCCACTATCTCGGCCATCGCGATGCCCTGAAGCCGGCGCTCAGCGTGGCGGAAAACCTGACTTTCTGGGCCGATTTCCTTGGAGGGGAGCGTTTTGACTTCGCCGAGAGCCTCGCCACGGTGGGGCTCGAGCATGCCATCCACCTCCCCGCCGGCTTCCTGTCGGCCGGCCAGCGCCGCCGGCTATCGCTGGCGCGCCTTTTGACCGTGCGCCGCCCGGTCTGGCTGCTCGATGAGCCGACCAATGCGCTGGACGTGACGGGACAGGACATGTTCGGCGGCCTGATGCGCGAGCACCTGTCGCGCGGCGGCCTGATCGTCGCGGCGACCCATGCGCCGCTGGGGATCGATTCGCGGGAGCTGCGGATCGGGGGTGTGGCGTGAGGCGACACGACCCTCAGCTTTCCGAGCGGCGGGGCCCCGCTCTCTCCGTTCCCTTCCCCCTTGTGGGGTCTGAGGCGAGCGAAGCTCGCTCTCGAGGTCAGGGAGGGGGGTGCCACACGGCGCGGCCTCTCGGTTCTAGCGTTGGGAAAGCTGGCGCTCTGTTGCCGTCGGCTCGCCCCCGGCAAGCATCTCTCCCGGGGCTACCCCTC
>NZ_PTFE01000101.1:0-8086 GCF_002936975.1 Bradyrhizobium sp. AC87j1 | reverse complement strand
GTCGGGCCAGGTGGCGCGCTGCCGCTTACCGCCGAGCTGCCAGCGCAGCACCTCCCGAAGCGATTTCGGCGGCGCGCCGTCCGGATCGAAGAAGTTCAGACCGTCGAAATGATCGGAGGCGGGACCGTCATAGGTTTTCATGCGGGACATCCAAAGGGACGGGACACCGACCAGGGCGCCGGCCCCGGCAAGCAGTCCGAACAGGCGGCGGCGGGTGATCGGCACGGCGGGCTTCAGGAATGGTGGTGGAGGTAAGTCATCACCTTCTATATGGGCGGGGCCGAAGGAAAAGGAACCGGCCGTCAAAAGGGCCCTGTTTTCAGGATCTTACCCTGGCAAGGCCGCCCCGGCGCCCTAACTTTCCTTGACTTTTGGGCGTGAGCGGCGTTTAACCCCGCCACTTTCTCGGAAAGGCTTTCTTTTCGACCCGCCGACTGGTCCTCGAGGCCAGAGGTCAACGCCCGACAGCGCTGTGCGCCCTCGGGCGTAAAGGTGTTTGGACTTTCTTCTCCCTCGCCCCGCGCTTGCGGGGGAGGGGTAAAACAGGACAACGGCATTGTTCGACAATCTGTCGGAACGGCTTGGCGGAATTCTCGATCGTCTGACGGGGCGCGGTGCGCTGACCGAAAAGGACGTCGATGCCGCGATGCGCGAAGTGCGCCGCGCGCTGCTGGAGGCCGACGTCGCGCTGGAAGTGGTGCGCAGCTTCACCGAGCGCGTCCGCGAGCAGGCGATCGGTGCCACCGTCGTCAAGTCGGTCACCCCCGGCCAGATGGTGGTCAAGATCGTCCACGACGAGCTGATCAACACGCTCGGCGCCGAAAGCCAGACCATCGACGTCAATTCCGTGCCGCCGGTGCCGATCATGATGGTCGGTCTGCAAGGCTCCGGTAAAACCACCACCACTGCAAAGCTCGCCCGCCGTCTGGTCCAGCGCGACAAGCGCAAGGTGCTGATGGCCTCGCTCGACGTCTATCGTCCGGCGGCGATGGAGCAGCTTGCCGTGCTCGGCCGCGACCTCGACATTCCGACCCTGCCGATCGTGGCGGGACAGCAGCCGCCGCAGATTGCCAAGCGCGCGCTGGAAGCCGGCAAGCTCGGCGGCTACGACATCGTGCTGCTCGACACCGCCGGCCGCACCACGCTCGACGAAGATATGATGGCGGAAGCAGCCGCGATCAAAGCTGCGGCCAATCCGCACGAAGTGCTGCTGGTTGCGGACTCTCTCACCGGTCAGGACGCGGTCAACCTTGCGCGCGCGTTCGATCAGCGCGTCGGCCTCACCGGCATCGTGCTGACACGAGTTGACGGCGACGGCCGCGGCGGTGCTGCGCTGTCGATGCGCGCGGTCACCGGCAAGCCGATCAAGCTGATCGGCACCGGTGAAAAGACCGATGCGCTGGAAGACTTCCACCCCGATCGTATTGCCGGCCGCATCCTCGGCATGGGCGACGTGGTGTCGCTGGTCGAACGTGCCGCCGCCAATATCGACGCCGAAAAGGCCGCACGCACCGCCGAGCGCATGCGCAAGGGTCAGTTCGACCTCAACGACATGCGTGAGCAGCTGCTGCAGATGGCCAGCATGGGCGGCATCAGCGGGCTGATGGGCATGATGCCCGGCATCGCCAAGATGAAGAACCAGATCGCGGCCGCGGGGATCGACGACAAGATCCTGAAGCGCCAGGTCGCGGTGATCGATTCCATGACGCGCGACGAGCGCCGTCATCCCGATTTGCTCAAGGCCAGCCGCAAGAAGCGTATCGCTGCAGGGTCCGGCCAGAGCGTCGAGCAGGTCAACAAGCTGCTCAAGATGCACCGGAACATGGCCGACGTGATGAAGGCGATGGGCTCGGGCAAGCGCGGCCCGCTCGCCGGCATCGCGCAGGCCATGGGCTTTGGCGGCGGCATGAAGCCGCCCTCGCCGGAAGAGATGAAGGCGCTGCAGGAGAAGATGCAGAGCGGCGGCGGACAGGGTTTGCCCAGTTTGCCGAAGGATCTGCCTGCCGGCTTGCGTCAGGGCCTGCCGAATGTGCCGGGGCTCACGGGCCTCAGTGGCAAGCCGATGCTGCCGGGCCTCGGCGGCTTCCCCGGCAAGAAGAAATGAGGAATTCGTCGCACGGGATCGATAAGCGTCCCGCGCAACGCGGAATACCAATCAACCGAACAAACTGTACTTTGAAGGAGAACTGAATGTCCGTCGTTATCCGCCTCGCCCGCGCAGGCACCAAGAAGCGTCCCGTCTATCACGTCGTCGTCGCCGACTCGCGCTTCCCGCGCGATGGCCGCTTCATCGAGCGTCTCGGCTATTTCAACCCGCTGCTGCCGAAGGACAACGAGACCCGTCTGAAGCTCGACATGGACAAGGTGAAGGCCTGGCTCGCCAAGGGCGCACAGCCGTCCGACCGCGTGGCGCGTTTCCTCGACGCTGCCGGCGTCAAGAAGCGCGAAGCGCGCAACAATCCCGAGAAGGCCGTGCCGCGCAAGGAGCGCAAGGCGCAGGCCGAAGCCGCCGCGAAGGGCTAAGGCTAGAACATGTCGGCGCTGGTCTGCGTCGCGCGGATCGGCGCCGCGCATGGTGTGCGCGGTGCGGTCAAACTGTGGACCTTCACCGAGGATCCCTTTGCCGTGAAGCGCTACGGTCCGCTGCTGTCCAAGGACGGCAAGCGCCAGTTCGAGGTCGCAACGGCGCGCGAGGCCCGGGATCATCTGGTCGCGACGTTCAAGGGCGTCACGACCCGCGATGAGGCCGAGCGCCTCAACGGCATCGAGCTCTACGTCGCCCGCGACAAGCTGCCTGCGACCGACGCGGACGAATATTACCACACCGATCTGATCGGGCTCGCCGCCGTCACCACGGACGGCGATGCGCTCGGCCGCGTGCTCGCGATCCACAATTTCGGCGCCGGCGACATCATCGAGATCGCCCCGCCGAAAGGCACGACGCTGTTGCTGCCGTTCACGAACGCAGTGGTGCCGGAGGTCGACATCGCCGGCGGCCGCGTCGTGATCGCGCTGCCGCAGGAGGTCGAGGGCGAGGACGAAAACAACGATCCCTCCGCGAGTCGTCCCCGCGAAAGCGGGGACCCATAACCACAGCCCGTGGTTTTGGCTAAGCTGATCGACATGACCAATCCCTCACCCTGGCGCGCGACGGTGCTGACGCTGTTTCCGGAGATGTTTCCGGGACCGCTGGGCGTGAGCCTGGCTGGCCGGGCGCTGGCGTCCGGGTTCTGGGAGATCGAGGCGCGGGACATAAGGGCGTCCGCCACCGACCGCCACCGCAGCGTTGACGACACCCCGGCCGGCGGCGGGCCGGGCATGGTGCTGCGGGCGGATGTTCTGGCGGCGGCCATCGATGCCGCCGAGATCGCCCCCGAGCGGCCGCGCCTGCTGATGAGCCCGCGCGGTCGGCCATTGACCCAGGCCCGGGTTGCCGAGCTCGCCGGGGGCCCCGGCCCCCTGATCGTCTGCGGGCGCTTCGAGGGGATCGACCAGCGGGTGATCGACGGGCGGGGCCTGGAGGAGGTCTCGATCGGGGATTACGTGCTGTCCGGGGGCGAAATCGCCGCTTTGGCCCTCATCGATGCCTGTGTGCGGCTGCTGCCGGGCGTGATGGGCAAGGAGGCCTCGGGAACCGAGGAAAGCTTCTCCGATGGCCTGCTTGAGTACCCCCAATACACCCGCCCGCAGCTGTTCGAGGGAGCCCCGATCCCGGAGATCCTGACCTCCGGCGACCATGCCAAGGTGGCCAGCTGGCGGCGGGCGCAATCCGAGGCCCTCACGGCAGCCCGGCGGCCCGATTTATGGGCCCTGATCCCCCCCAAGCCGGCGAATCGGGTCGGTCGCCAAAAAACGCCAAAAAACAAGACAGACGGGTGACAAACGCTCCGGCTTGCCTTATAGGAGCGGCCACATCCGCAATAGCTGGATCGACGAATTTCGCGCAGCCCCCGTTTCTCACGGCTGGGCGCGCCGATGGAGATTACCCCATGAACCTGATCCAACAGCTCGAAAAAGAGCAGTTCGACAAGCTCTCCGCCACCAAGGAGATTCCGGAATTCGGTCCCGGCGACACCGTGATCGTCAACGTGAAGGTCGTCGAAGGCGACCGCACCCGCGTGCAGGCCTATGAAGGCGTCTGCATCGGCCGTTCCGGCGGTGGCCTCAACGAGAGCTTCACCGTTCGCAAGATCTCCTACGGAGAGGGCGTGGAGCGCGTGTTCCCGGTGATGTCGCCGATGATCGACTCGATCAAGGTGGTGCGCCGCGGCAAGGTGCGTCGCGCCAAGCTCTATTATCTCCGCAGTCTTCGCGGCAAGTCCGCCCGCATCGTCGAGAAGACCGAGCACGCCAAGGCCGTCAACGAGTAGGCTCCGCCATCAGGCAAGTTTTCGAAAGCGCGGGGCTCGGCTCCGCGCTTTTTTGTTTTGCCCACCGTCATTGCGAGGAGCTCTGGCGACGAAGCAATCCAGACTGTCTGCGCGGGCGCATTCCTGGATTGCTTCGCTCCGCTCGCAATGACGAACTTGAAGCCCTCGCGCTTTTACCGCTGCATGCTATATAGCTTCTAGAATGTTTCCAGATCCGACCAGCCTCGCCCCCGTCAAGCGCATCGTCATCGACGATCGCTCGCGGCTGCCTGGCCGGTTCTTCGGACGTTTCGCGACCTCGGCAACGTCAGAGCTTACGCGCGCAGCCTAAAAGCTGCGCTGACGATTTTGTTGCCCGCGCGCCGCGCGCGCCTATCCGCTGACACAACATTCTTTCGGAGCTCAAGCTCATGTCCAAGCCGACCACATTGTACGACAAGATCTGGAACGACCATCTGGTGCACGAAGCCGAGGACGGCACCTGCCTGCTCTATATCGACCGCCATCTGGTGCACGAGGTGACCTCACCGCAGGCGTTCGAAGGCCTGCGCGCGACGGGGCGCAAGGTGCACGCGCCGGAAAAGACGCTCGCCGTCGTCGACCACAACGTGCCGACCACCGATCGTACCAAGCCGAATCCCGATCCTGAAAGCATCGAGCAGATCAAGGCGCTGGCCGAGAACGCCAAGGAATTCGGCATTGAATATTACAACGAGTTCGACAAGCGCCAGGGCGTCGTCCACGTCATCGGCCCCGAGCAGGGTTTTACCCTGCCCGGCACCACCATCGTCTGCGGTGACAGCCACACCTCGACGCATGGCGCGTTCGGCGCGCTCGCGCACGGCATCGGCACGTCGGAAGTCGAGCATGTTCTGGCGACGCAGACGCTGATCCAGAAGAAGGCCAAGAACATGCGCGTCACCGTCGATGGCAAACTGCCCGATGGCGTGACGGGCAAGGACATCATCCTCGCCATCATCGGCGAGATCGGCACCGCGGGCGGCACCGGTTACGTGCTGGAATACGCTGGCGACGCAATCCGTGCGCTCAGCATGGAAGGCCGCATGACGGTCTGCAACATGTCGATCGAAGGCGGCGCGCGCGCCGGTCTCGTTGCGCCCGACCAGAAAGCGTTCGACTTCCTGCGCGGCCGCCCCAAAGCCCCGAAGGGCGCCGACTGGGATGCGGCGATGCGCTACTGGGAAAAACTGCGCTCCGACGAGGGCGCGCATTTCGACAACGAGCTGCGCCTCGATGCCGCCAAGCTGCCGCCGATCGTGACTTGGGGCACTTCGCCTGAGGACGTCATCTCGGTGACCGGCATCGTGCCCGATCCCGATAAGATCGCGGACGAGGCCAAGCGTCTCTCCAAGCACCGCGCGCTGAAGTACATGGGCCTGACCGCGGGTACGAAGATCACCGACATCAAGGTCGATCGCATCTTCATCGGCTCCTGCACCAACGGCCGCATCGAAGATCTGCGCGCTGCGGCAAAGATTGCCGAAGGCAAGACCGTTTCAGCGCATGTCAACGCCATGGTCGTGCCGGGCTCCGGCATCGTGAAGGAGCAGGCCGAGGCCGAGGGTCTGGACAAGATCTTCCTCAAGGCCGGCTTCGAATGGCGCGAGCCCGGTTGCTCGATGTGCCTTGCCATGAACCCGGACAAGCTGGCCCCGGAAGAGCGCTGCGCCTCGACCTCGAACCGCAATTTCGAAGGACGCCAGGGTTTCAAGGGCCGCACCCATCTGGTGTCGCCGGCGATGGCGGCAGCGGCGGCGATCGCGGGTCACTTCGTCGACGTCAGGGACTGGCGCTAAGCCACTGCCTGCAATTGTAGCGATCGCGGCAAACCGCCGTTAAACGATCGCCTGACACTCTCGTCCTCGCGAGGTTTTCGCGAGGACGCGCGCCATGGCCAATAAGCCTGAATATGTCGACCTGATCGGCGAGGCCACGCGCCAGCACCGCCGGCGCGCGCCACGCTTGCACATCGTCGCCAAGCCCGAGGTCGAGGAGACCTCGAAGCTCAGCCGCTGGCCGCCTTCGATGTTCAAGCAGTGGAAGGTCGAGACCCTGATGCGGTGGAAAGCTTCGTCTTGGAAGCTGAAGGATTGGCTGTAGCCGCCGGATAGACAAAGGGCGCCGCTAAGGCGCCCTTTTCACTTTGGTCGTGCTTACCAATACCGATACGGACGATGCCAGCGGCAGATGCGGCGCGGGCCGTAATAGGTCCAGATGACCCGGCAGCGGCGCGGATAGTGGTAGTAGGGATAATAGCCGCCGACATAATAGCGCCGGTGGAAGTGGCGATGGCCGAAATGGGGACGATAGCCCCAGTGGCGGTGATAGCCGCCATAATGACGGAATCCGCCGTAGCGAATGCCGCCGCCGTGGAAGGCCGGCCCGGCGCGGAAGCCGCCGCCATGAAAGCCGCCGCCGCGGAAGCCGCCGAAATGTCCGCCGCCACCGCGGAAGCCACCGCCGCCGTGAAAATGTCCGCCACCACCATGCCCACCGCCGCCGTGCCGGACCTGCGTGACGAGGTCGTCGGCCGCAGCTTTCGTCGCAGGTGACGTCGCCGGATTGATCAAGGTGAGCGCTTCAGCGCGATGCGCGCTCCCGGCCGACAGCATCAGCGTCGCCGCAGCCGCAATCCCGAGCAGGCGCATCGGGCCTGCCCTGAGACCCAAACTCCTCAGCATGGACTTCTCCCTGAATCTGGACAGCGGAGAGGCGATGCTCGTTCCCGGCCCGCGTCATCCCTGTTCAATTGCAGTCGCTCCCGAGGGCAAGCTAGGGGCGGCGACGTGAATGCCTCGTGAACGAACGGCGTAGCGCTGCGACGTCACCAGAACGGCCCGTAGCCGAACACGAATGGTGCGGGCACGCCGTAGGGATAAGGACGGTAGTGGACGGGCCGCGCGTAATAGCGGGGATCATGGCGCACGACAGGCCGCACAATGCCATGGGTTCGCGCGGGTCGCCGCACATCGAAAACCGCGATCCCGGCCGAGGCCTCCGGCACCGTCGCCCTTTGCGCAGCGAAAGCGCGAGGCAGGCCCGCCGCTAGCGCGACGACAACGGCCAATGCAAACCATCTCGCCATGACGATCCCTTGAGGCTCCCGCGCTGCGCGCGAGCGTCGAACCGGCATCAGCCGGGGCGCCAGTAGCAGCTCATGCGCGGCACGATCACCGTGCCGCTGGGCCGGAATTCCTGCACATAGGTCGCGTTGCATTCGCGGACCGCATTGGGACCCGGATTGTAGCGCGGATAGACGCCGTCAGGGCTGTAATAGGGCGTGACGCGCAAGCGCGGCGGTCGCTTGCGCGGTGGCGGGGCATCAGGCGGGGCTGCCTGGGCGAGGCGAATCTCGGGGCCGGCGGTCTGGGCCTCGGCGCTAACGCAAAATGGCGAAAACAACCCCATGCACAGTAGCGTCAGCGCTGTTTTCGCTCGCATTTTTCCGCCCACCTGAAACGTCCCGTTCGAGGCCCACGCTCCCCGTTTTGGCGGCGCCCGTCAACCTCGCTGCGCTTTATAAAGCGGGATGCATCAGCGGGAAACCCGCGCTGGAGCCCGTTTCAATGGAATTGAAACCGGCTCCAGATTCTAACTTTGACGCGTTTTCTTCACGCGAAGCGGTATCCACTTCGCTCGAAAACGCTTTAGAACAGCCCCATGTGGACGGAATTGAAAGCGCCTTTTTTTTTTTT
>NZ_PTFE01000100.1:0-18576 GCF_002936975.1 Bradyrhizobium sp. AC87j1 | reverse complement strand
TCGAGCGCCTGCCGGCGCAATTTCGTAGCCTGTGCGAGGGCGTGATCCTCCGCGTCGACGACTTCCCGACCGAGGAGGTCCTGGACGAGATGGAATGCGAGAGCGAGTTCGACCTGCTCGGCCTGTTCCAGGGCGTCGGCCTGCCGCAGCAGAGCCTTGGCGACGTGGCGCGGCTGCCCAACATGGTCTGGCTCTACCGCCGGCCGATCCTGGATTACTGGGCCGAGCACGACGAGAGCCTCGGCCATATCGTCCGCCACGTCCTGATCCACGAGATCGGCCATCATTTTGGCCTGTCGGACGACGATATGGCGGCGATTGAGGCGCAGGCAGAGTAGACCTGCCCAATTCGGCCTAGGATTCCGACCCCGATCGCGATAAATACCTGTTCCCCTAGACCCATCCGGGAAAGCGCAACCATGGACAAGTTCACCACGCTGGAAGGCGTCGCGGCGCCGCTGAAGATCATCAATGTCGACACCGACATGATCATTCCGAAGCAGTACCTCAAGACCATCAAGCGCACCGGCCTTGGCAAGGGGCTCTTCTCCGAGCAGCGCTACAAGGACGACGGCAGCGAGAATCCGGATTTCGTTCTCAACCAGCCCGCCTATCGCAATGCCAGGGTGCTGGTCGCCGGCGACAATTTCGGCTGCGGCTCGAGCCGCGAGCATGCGCCCTGGGCGCTGCTCGACTTCGGCATCCGCTGCGTGATCTCGACCTCGTTCGGCGACATCTTCTATAACAACTGCTTCAAGAACGGCATTCTGCCGATCCGCGTCAGCCAGGAAGACCTCGACAAGCTGTTCGACGATGCCGAGCGCGGCGCCAACGCGACGCTGACGATCGACCTGCCGAACCAGGAGATCCGCGGCCCCGACGGCGGCAAGGTCAAGTTCGAGATCGATCCGTTCCGCAAGCACTGCCTGATCAACGGCCTCGACGACATCGGCCTGACGATGGAGAAGAAGTCCTCGATTGACACCTATGAGGACAAGCTCAAGCGCGAACGCGCCTGGGCCTGAGCTCGCGTCTTCATTCAGCCCCGGTGCTATCAGCGCCGGGGCTTTTTCTTTGTCTCGCTTATCCCGTATAGCTTCGCCGCATGCTGCCCGAGATCGTCACCTTCTGGCACGGCCCGATGGACGCACTGCGCCAGACCTGTCTGCGCTCGCAGCTCGCGGCCGGCCACAAGGTCACCGTCTACAGCTTCGACACCATTCCCGGCCTGCCCGCCGGCGTCGCAAACGCAGATGCCGAAGCGATCCTGCCGCATGCGTTCTCGGAACGCTTGCGGCCACCGCAACCGGACGGAAGCTGGCGCGACTGGACCACGCTGCAGTTCAGCGATTTCTTCCGCATGAAGCTGATGGCGAAGAATCTCGGCCTCTGGCTCGACGCCGACGTGCTGCTCCTGAAGCCGGTCGAGATCGATCCGGCAAAGCCATACTTTGCCTGGGAGCGGCCACGCCAGCTCGGCAATTCCGTGATCTACCTGCCGCCCGGGCACGGCATCGTTGCCGCCTTCGAGGAGCTGATGGAGCAGGAGGAGCTGACGCCGAACTGGCTGTCGGTCCGCCATCGCATCACCTTCATGATGCGCCGCCTCCGCGGCGGCTCAAGCCGTCTCTCGGATATCCGCGTCGCGATCTTCGGGCCCGCGGCACTCACCGCACTCGCGCGCCGCACCGGTGAGTTGCAGAACGCGCTGCCGAAGCAGTCGTTCTATGCGGTGCATGCCGAGCCAAAATTGTTCTTCGATCCCTCGAGCTATCTCGGCCTCGTCACCAGCCCCGAGATCATCGGCCTGCACATCTCGCCCAAGGGCCGCGGTGGCGAGAAGCCGATTCCCGGCAGCCTGTATGCCTGGGCGGCGGAGCGGTTTAGCTGAGCTCTTTCGTGTCCCGGACGCGGTGCGGCACGTAGTGACGCTCCGCAGAACCGGGACCCATCTTGTCGCATTTCTGGGTCCCGGCTCTGCGCAGCAGCGTTGCACGCTGCAGCGCGTCCGGGACACGCGACCGCTTTTCAATTTGATCCAGCGCAACGCGCGCCTGCACCATTGTGCCTAATCTGGCTCTAACTCCACGATCCCAACGGAGCCTCGCATGAGCACCGCAAGCAGGCCATATCCCATCGTCCAGGACCTCATCGATTCCTTTGCGAGCTGGCTGAAGCATCGCCGCGAGCTGAACGAGATGCGGCAGCTCGATCGCGCCGATTTCGACCGGATCGCGAGCGACTTGAGGATCGCGCCTGACGATCTCGAGGAACTGGTCCGCCACGGCAAGCATTCTGCCGACGAGCTGCCAATGATGCTGCAGCAGCTTGGCATCAGCGCCGAAGGGCTAGGCCGCGCGCAGCCGCTGCTGCTCCGCGACATGGAGCGGGTCTGCTCGCTCTGCAACAACAAGGGACAATGCGACCGCGATCTGGCCGACGGCACTGCCGCGGAGAACTATCACGGCTACTGCGGCAACGCCGCGACGCTGGAATCGCTCGATCGCGCCGATGTCACGCCGCGGTGAGCGGCGCAACGCCGGCTCATTCCGCGTCAGAAGTCAACCGACATCGATAGCCACAGCGTCCGCGGCATGCCGCTGATCACATAGCCGGTCGGATTTCCGATCCAGTAGCGATTGTCGAACAGATTGGTGAGCGACGCGCGGAACGTGGTCGGCCGCCCAGCGAGACTAGTGGCATAGCGTGCCCCGAGGTCGAAGGTCATCCACGCGGGGACGCTCTGGATGTTGTCGGTGCTGACATAGGCCCGGCTGGTGTAGATCGTGCGAGCCGTCGCCGTCAGTCCAGGCAGGAAGGGCGCATCCCACTCGATACCAAGATTGCTCTGCCAGCCCGGAGCACCGACCGCATGATTTCCGTCATAGAGGTGCCCTTCGGTCTTGGTGAGCCGTGCATCGAGATAAGTCACACCGCCCAGAACCCGGACCCCGGGCGCCACTTCGCCGAAGGTGTTGAGCTCGACGCCGCGGTTTCTCTGTTCGCCGTCGAGGCTGTAGATCTTGGTGACGGGATCGACGACGCCGCTCGGCAGGCTGATCTGGAACACCGCCAGGCTCGCGCCGAAGCGACCGAGATCGAGCTTGGTGCCGACCTCGTATTGCTTTGTCTTAAAGGGAGCGAACACCGCGTTGGTGTTGGCTGCGCCGGCCGGCGGCGTGGGTCCGGGCGAAAGACCTTCGATGTAGCTGGCGTAAAAGGACACTTCCTTGATCGGTCGCACCAGCAGGGCCACGGAGGGCGACGTCGCGCTCTGGTCATAGTGCGCGATCTCCAGACCGCTCGCGGGATCAAAGCCGTTCGCAATGACCTGCTGCTGTCTGGCGCCGACGGTCACCTGAAGCATCCCGTTCATCATCGAGAGCGTATCGGCAACGCCGACGCTTCGCAGGCCGAGAAAGTCGGACTTGCCCTCGGCGAAGGACGACATCGGCGCGCCGGGGCCCGCCAGCAGCGTGGGCGTGTAGATGTTGGTGAGATAGTTCCCGTAATTGGTCTGACCGAGCCAGTCGGTTCGGTTCAGGACACTGCCGCTGACCACGACTTCATGGCCGACCGGGCCCGTATCGAATCGCGCCCGAACACCGGCTTCGCCAGACACGGCCTCGGACTTGCCGGTCTGGAAGCGCGACGTTGAAAGTGCGTCGCCCGAAGTCGTGAGGATCGTCGCTCCCGGCGCCTCGCGCTTGTCATAACCGAATTGATTGGCGCCGATGGCGCCGAACATGGTGACGTTGTTGGACAGGTCGTATTCAGCGCGCGTCAGGCCGGTGAGGCTCTTTGCGCGGGCATAGTCGAAGGGCTGGGCGAGATTGATGCGAGGATCCGGCGCATTCGGCACCGCGATGCCCTTGACCGGTGTATAGCCGCGCGCCGCAGCTTTCATCCAGTCGTCCTGATAGATGACATCGGCCGACCACCGGAAGCGCTCGCCGCGATAGTCGACACCGAGCGAACCGACACCGTCACGCACCGATTGGCGGTCGATCGTGGTGTCTCCACCATTGAACCCGCCATTGAACCGGACGCCCCATTCCTTCTGATCCCCGTAGCGGCGCGCCACGTCGACCTCCGTGCCAAAGCGGGCGTTCGACATGTAGCCGACGGTCAGGCGCGTCAGATCTTCGTAAGCACGTTTGGTCACGACATTGACGCTACCGCCGATGCTTCCCTGAGGGGCCATGCCGTTGAGGAACGCGCCCGGGCCCTTGAGAAATTCGATACGCTCGATCGGCGCCGGGTTGATACGATAGGCCGGCACCAGCCCGTACAGCCCGTTCAGCGCGATCTCGCTGTTCTCGACCCGGAAGCCGCGAATGGTCAGTGCGTCATAGCGGTTGCTGCTGCCGATTGCCGCGCGGACCGACGGATCGGAATTGGTCAGAACCTCGGCGACGCTGGTGGCCTGCTGGTCACGGATGGTCTTCTCCGTATAGCTGGCGAGGCTGTATGGCGTATCCATGTAGTCTTTGTTGCCGAGCAGGCCGAGCTGGCCGCCTCGCGCGACTTGTCCGCCGACATACGGTACCGGCAATGCGGCGCGCTGCGCGCCGATCGTCGCAGGTGCGCTTGCTGCCGGCGCGCTCGCGGGCCGATCAGCCTGACGCCTCGCGCGCACTGCATTCGATGAAGGCAGCCTCCGGGCGGGCGCAACGCGGCGCTCCGGCGCAGATACGGCAACCGGAGGAAGCGACTGTCCGGATCCTGCCGACGGTTGAACGTTGGATTGTTGTGCGAATGACGATGTCGTGGTCAGCAGCATCGATACCGACACGAGCCAAAATACGCGCCCGCCATTCCAATCGTGAATCATAGTACCCCGGAGTCTTTTCTTATTGATGCCCCGTCTCATCGCGCCGACGAGACACAGAGTGCAATAAACAGCCGGACGAGCATCGCCAAATAGAAGGCATCTAATGTATTGAGCGAGATCTCGGCGCGAGACGCAGACGAGACGTTGTCGGCTGATGTTTGGATTTCACGGCGTCCAACGCTGGCGGGCGCGAAACATCAAAATCACGCGTGCATTCGCACGAAGCGCTTCCGCGCAACATCAACTCAAAGCTTGCACCCAGAGGTCGCGGCGCGACGGATGCGGGTGATTGTCACAGTCCGTCGGACGAACGTGTCGAGACGCGAGATGACATTGTTGGACGCAAGAAGGACTCGTCGCACGACGAGGTGTCAGCGCGCACAGCCGCAATTGCTGCCTGACATGGAGCGGGTCTGCCGCTGTGCAATCACAAGGGATAGTGCGACCGCGATCTCACTGATGGCACCGCCGCGGAGAATTATCACGGCTATTACGCGAATGCCTCTACGCTAGAATCGCTCGATCGCACCGACGTCGCATCGCATTGAGGCGGCGTCAACCGCCGGAGTCATCCAGCTCTAGGTTCTTGCTTTGACGCGTTTTCTTCACGCGAACCGGTACCCACTTCGCTCGAAAGCGCTCTAGATCGTGCCATTTCGCGCGCAAGCATCGCGCTGGGCAAATCCTTTCACGAGCTTTCTGCACGCACGATAGCGCTCTTCCATGCTCGTCCCAGTGACATTGCTCGGCGGGCTCGGTTCGGCCGCGCTTTCCTTTTTGGCGGCACGAGGCTGCGAGACTTTCTCGCGTTTGGTTGAAGGCTCGGCCTGCTCTGGAGCCGGCACAAGCTGCCAGACTGGGCGAAGCTCGATACTCGCGGTCTCTGACGGATTCTCCTTTTTGAAGGAAGACAGGGCCAAGACGTTCTTGTCCAGCTTGACTGTGACCGGCGTTCCATTGATGGAGAATTTATCGTTCTCGATATACTCGGCGAACACTTTGTATCCCGCCACGTCCTTCGCCCACGATTGTTTCGTGGGCGGGCCCCAGAGGTAGTATCCCTTGGCCAAGCCCGTCGCGGAGACCCCCGTGATGATCAGCATGGCATAGCGTCCCTTGCCATTGGTCCACCCACGCTTGTTGGACCACACGCCGACAAACCTGGAATTGGCGTTCAGCGGATCGTTCGGATCGGGCGAGATGGTGAAGCTCGGCAATTCGAGTTTTTGAGCTGCCGCGATGGCAGCGACTTTCTGGCTATCCTCCGGCGCAAATAGATTTCGGACGACGGTCTTTACGTCAGACCCTTTTCCATCAGACCCTTGGCGCCCGGTTGCGTCCGGTTTGGGAGGGACGGCCGGAGATGCGAGCGCCGCAACTTCGTTGGCTTTGAATTTCTTCATCCGGCGGCGCGCTTCGTCGACATGGCTGCTGCGGGGATATCTGGCCAGAAAATCCTCATAGAGACCTGCCGCTGTCGACGTCTCGATCGCCAGCCAAAACTTCTCGTCTTCTGCGGGACTTGCGGGCGCCGGAGCCGCGGCTGGCGCCGGGGCGGACACGACTGGTGCCGGAGCGCTTGCGGCAGGAGCTCTCAGGTAAATCTCTTCCTTCGACAAGGAGCCATACACGAAAGGCTGCTGTTCGCGCTTGGTCGCCGCCATCACGTCATCGCGAACCCGGCGAAACAGAAACGATATCTCCAGGCCCGGCGTTTCGATGTGGCGAAGAAGCGACGCCGTAAAGGGGCTGTTGCGGCCCTCGCCATCGCTCGCCGTGGTGCCATCGCGGGCGGCATACGCGATCAGGACATTGTCGGAAGGTTCGGTCGGCGCGAGCCCGCGCGGCACGGCCCGGGTGCTGATCGAGCGTTTCATCTTCGCGGCAAAGGGATTGTTGCGGCATGCGTCCAGGATCACGAGCCCCAGCTTCCGTGCCCTCGAAACCTGAAGGCTCACCGAGCGCAGGCTCACAGCCTCGCTCTCGATATCGGCGTCGCTCCGCAGTTCCGCGCTGATGGGAATCAGCCAATTCTCGCCGCCGACCTCCATGCCGTGCCCGGCGTAGAATACGACGGCGATATCGGATGCTTCGGCAGAGCGGCCGAAGTCGATGACGGCCTTCCTCATCTCTTGCGCGGTCGCGTTCTTGACCAGCGTGACTTTGAAATCCAGTCGCTCCAGCGCGCGGCCGATGTCGGCCGCATCGCGAGTCGGGTTCGGCAACTCCGGCACCTTCTCATAGGCCCCATTGCCGATGACAAGAGCAACCCGAGACTGCGCAAGGGCCGGCTCAGTGAACAAAAGCGACGTGACGAGAAGGACGGCTGCCCCAAAAAACCGCATCAATGGATTGCCCAGACCTAATGATCTAATAACAGCTTTGAGGGTAGCACCCCTGTTCACCACCGCAACGGGAAAAGCCTCGACTATCTGCCGGACCGTTGATGGTGACGGTCAGCAGAGCTCCCACCTCATGGGCGACTCGCCGAGTGGCAATGAGGCGTTAATAGTATGATGTATGCAACATCTTGTTTGCGCGGCGAGGATGCCGGAACGGCCACCGCAATTATCCGTGCTTGATCTCGCCTATCGGCTCTGTTTGGATCATTGCCATTGATCAATTCGGATTTCGGACAATCATGGCAAATGAAATAGACGGACCCCGTCGTTCATTGGGGGCTCGTCCACAAGAGGACACGTCGACCGTCCACCGCGCGGGCATCGGGAATCGGCTACTGGCGGCGTTGCCGCCGGCGGATCTCGGCTTGCTCACGCCCTACTTCCAGAAGGTCTCGTTCGAACCCGATGCCGTCCTGGTGCGGTCGGGCGATGAGCTCGACCCGGTTTATTTTCCCCATAGCGGCGCAATCGCCTTCATGCTCGATATGCCGGACGGGCAAACGGTCGCAACCACCTTGATGGGACGGGAAGGCGCTTTGGCCTCGTTCTCCGTGCTCGGCCCGTCGCTTTCATCCGTGACCGCGGTTACTCGCATAGCCGGCACAGCATCGCTGATTTCCGCCGCCAAATTTCGCGCCGCCTTTGCGCAAAGCACAGCCATCAGGAACGTCGTGCAGGTCCACGCCCGCGCGGTGTTATTGCAGCTCCAGCACGTAGCCGCTTGCAACGCGCTGCACCGGGTGGATGGCCGCATGGCGCGGTGGCTCCTGCAGCTTCACGACCGCGTGCCCGATGACCGGCTTCCGGTGACGCAGGAGGCGCTTGCGCAACTGCTTGGGGTGCGACGGACGACAGTAACTCTGACGATGAGCAAGCTACGCGAGGCCGGCGCGGTCCCGTCCGACGGGCGCGGGTTTGTAGAGATCGATCGGGCGCGGCTCGAGAAGGTCGCCTGCGATTGTTATGCGCTCATGCAGCACAACATCGATCGGATGTATTGCGAGGAATTGGCCGCACCGTCCTCTGCTCTTGGCGAACAGAAGATGGCCGTTTGTCGCGGAAAAGCGGATATCGCTTTTTCGAGTTGACGCTTCAGCCCTTGCTCATCGCGGCAATCGCATCCGCGATCTCGATCGTGCGCCGTGCCATGTCGGCGTGCAGCCGCTCCACCATCGCGCCGTCCAACCGGATCGCGCCGCGCGAAACGTTCTCCGGCAGCTCGAACGCCGCGATGATTTTTCGTGCGCGCGCGACTTCCTCTTCGGGCGGCGTGAAGATCGCGTTGCAGGCGTCGATCTGCGAGGGGTGGATCAGCGTCTTGCCGTCGAAGCCGAGATCGCGGCCCTGCGCGCATTCGGTGGCAAAGCCGTCGGAATTGGCGATGTCGCTGTAGGGGCCATCGAGGATTTCGAGGCCGTGGGCGCGCGTCGCCAGGATGCAGTGCGTGATCATCGGGATCATCGCGGCGCGGCCGGGCAGCATCTTGATGCGCGTTTCGCGTGAGATGTCGTTCGGGCCGAACACGAAACCGGAGAGACGCCGCGATTGATCGCGCCCGGCCTCGGCCAGCTCCTCCGCGTGCAGCACGGCGCGCGCGGTCTCGATCATGGCCCAGACCTTCACCGTCGGCGCCGCGCCAAGCTCGGTAAGACGGAGGCCGATCGTATCAAGATCTTCGACACTTGAAACTTTTGGAACCAGGATGCCGTCAGGCGAGGCCTTGGCGGCCATGGCGAGATCGTCGGCCCACCAGGGCGTGTCGAGACCGTTGGTCCGGATCAGGATCTCGCGCCTGCCGAACCCCTTGGCCGCGATGGCCGCCGCGATTCCATCGCGCGCGGCCGCCTTGGCGTCGGGGGCGACGGAATCCTCGAGATCGAGGATCAGGCCGTCGGCGGCGAGATTGCGCGCCTTTTCCAGCGCGCGGGGATTGGAGCCGGGCATGAACAGATGGCTGCGGCGCGGGCGGGTCATGCAAGCGTTCCCTTCGGTTTCCTCAGGCGGCTGTAGAGCACGATCCGGAAAACTGTGCGGCGGTTTTCCGGCAAGGATCATGCTCAAGCCAACAGCCACAGGCGATAACATCTGGCCTGCCTATTCGAAAGGCTTGTTCGCCCCGGCGGTATATGTTTAGGCATAGGCCATGACCGCATTCCCAGAGCATTTGCTGGAAGGCTACAGAGCCTTCGCCACCCAGCGGCTGCCGACCGAGCAGACCCGCTACCGCGACCTGTCGGTGAAGGGGCAGTCGCCGGAAGTGATGGTGATCGGCTGCTGCGACAGCCGCGTCTCGCCCGAGGTGATCTTCGACGTCGGCCCGGGCGAATTGTTCGTGGTCCGCAACATCGCCAATCTGGTGCCGGTATATCAGCCCGACGGCAACGCGCATGGCGTCTCGGCCGCGCTGGAATATGCGGTGACGGTGCTGAAGGTGAAGCACATCGTGGTGCTCGGCCACGCCCAATGCGGCGGCATCCGCGCCTTCGTCGACAAGATCGAGCCGCTGACGCCCGGCGACTTCATCGGCAAATGGATGCAGATGTTCATCAAGCCGGGCGAAGTGGTCGAGCAGCGCGAGCGCGAGACCATGGCGCAATTCGTCGAGCGCATCGAGAAGGCCGCGGTGTTCCGCAGCCTGGAAAACCTGATGACGTTCCCGTTCGTGCAGAAAGCGGTCGACAGCGGCCAGATGCAGACCCACGGCGCCTATTTCGGCGTCGCGGAGGGATCGCTGTTCGTGCTGGACAAGGCGAGCAAGGAATTCAAGAGGGCGAATGGTGAGTAGCGAATGGCGAGTTGCGCATAGAAATCTCTATTCGCCATTCGCTACTCACCACTCGCCTGCTTTCAGGCCGCCTTCTTCTTCGCGCTGATCAGCTTGCGGTTGATCAGCACTTCCGCGATCTGGATCGCGTTGAGCGCGGCGCCCTTGCGCAGATTGTCGGACACGCACCACAGCACGAGGCCGTTCTCCACCGTCGCGTCCTCGCGGATGCGGCTGATGTAAGTCGCATCCTCGCCGGCCGCTTCGTACGGCGTGGCGTAGCCGCCGGGCTCCTGCTTGTCGATGACGAGGCAGCCGGGCGCCTTGCGCAGGATGTCGCGCGCTTCATCCGCGGTGACCGGATTCTCGAACTCGATGTTGACGGCTTCGGAGTGGCCGACGAACACCGGCACGCGCACGCAGGTGGCGGAGAGCTTGATCTTGGGATCAAGAATCTTCTTGGTCTCCGCCATCATCTTCCACTCTTCCTTGGTGTAGCCGTCCTCCATGAAGACGTCGATGTGGGGGATGACGTTGAAGGCGATGCGCTTGGGGAATTTCTTCGCGATCAGCTCGTCGTTGGTGTAGACGGCCTTGGTCTGCGAGAACAGCTCGTCCATCCCGTCCTTGCCGGCGCCCGAGACCGATTGATAGGTCGAGACGACGACGCGCTTGATGGTCGCCTTCTCGTGCAGCGGCTTGAGCGCGACCACGAGCTGCGCGGTCGAGCAGTTCGGGTTGGCGATGATGTTCTTCTTCTTGAAGCCTTCGGTCGCGCCTGCGTTCACTTCCGGAACGATCAGCGGCACGTCCGGATCCATGCGCCAAGCCGAGGAGTTGTCGATCACGACCGTGCCGGCGGCGCCGATCTTCGGCGACCATTCCTTCGATACCTCGCCGCCGGCCGACATCAGGCAGATGTCGACGTCGGAGAAGTCGTAATGCTCGAGCGCCTTGCACTTCAGGGTGCGGTCGCCATAGGAGACCTCGACACCGACGCTGCGGCGTGACGCCAAGGCCACGACCTCGTCCGCGGGGAATTTGCGCTCATCCAGGATGTTGAGCATTTCCCGTCCGACATTGCCGGTCGCGCCGACGACTGCGACTTTGTAACCCATCGTTCACTCTCCGATGAAAAAGCCCGTTCCCGAAGCTGACGCTTAAACAGGAAGAGCAGCGCTTCTATGCGAGAACCGGCCTCAAGACAACGTTGGACCATGCCTGAAGGCCGTGGATGCAGTCGCCTGAGGCCAGCACGGCCGTTAGCCCTACCCAGATCCAGCTGACGCTCTTGGCTATCGCCGATGAGGTCGTCGGCACGCTGGCGCATCTGGTCGCCTATGTGGGGGCGCTCGCGCTGTTTGCCATCCTCGCCCTCGCCGCGCTGGGCCAGCTGCCCGAGCTGCGCGGCGATGATCCCGCAGACAAGCCGGGCTGGAGCACGGGCGACCGATCGCACCCGGCCTTCGCCCTTAGCCGGATCGATTCATCAGAGAAAACAGCCTCTTACACCATCCTTCGGCATCCCGAAGGCGGCCGCAAAGACGTGATGCGGTGGGCGAGCGCGGCGGACCAGCCGCTGGCCGAGCTCGAAATCTATCGGGAAGGCGGCGAGTTCGATGTGGCCCGTCCTGTAGCAATGGACCTCGCCATCCAGATGGGTCTCGGGGCGGCCACCTCGCTCGAGCAAGCCGGGCTAATCGAGACGAAATTCGGCCCCGTCGCCCTGTTCCGGCCGATCGGCACGGACAAGGGGACGCCGGCTTGCCTCGGCTACCTCAAGCGCAACGAGGAGCCGGCCTTGCAGATCTCCGGCTTCTCCTGCCAGGGCGATACCCTGCCCGCCCGGCGTGCGGCGATCGCCTGCACGCTGAACCGGCTGACGCTGCTGACCTCCGGCAACGAGCCGAAGCTGGAGGAATTGTTCGCCCGTGCCGAGCTGAAGCGCCGTGCTTGCGACCTCGCGGGCTCGCCGGACTGGCTGCTGGGCGCCGCCAACGCGCAATTGCGCGGGGCGCTTTGATCGGCATCAAGCCCAAGTGGCTGGTATTGATGCAACTTTTGCCAGCGCGCACGATTATTCCGAGCTGGTGTGACCCAATAGACCTAGTTGCAATCACCCCGGCCGGGCTAGTATGGGGGTGAAATCGACTGGCGGCCTGCCGCCTGAAGGGGACGTGATGAGCTCGAAATTCTCTGCCAAATTGGCGACCTTGTTTGCAGCGGGCGCCGTGATTGCCATGTCCTCTGTCATTGGTTTGGCGACGCCGGCCTCGGCCGACAACAAGACCAAGCGCTATGACGAGCGCGGCCGGCACTATTACGGCCCGAGCGGCCCCAACGCCGTCTACCAGCAGGGCCGCACCCGCATCTATGTGAGCAAGCGCTCCTGGCTCGACGGCGGCACCGAGGTCAATCCGGGCGACCGCAAGTTCTCCGACTACGCCTTCCCGCCGGCGGTTGGCTATCCGTCCTTCGCCCGCGAGAACCTCAACCGCCCGATCGACCGCCAGCCGCTCTCGCCGCCGCAGGACGTCGGCGGCTATCCGCAGAATTTCCCGCTGTACTGAGCGGACAGCGATCCGAATCAAAAGGCCGGGCTTACGCCCGGCCTTTTTGTTTTGGCGAGATGCCGTAGGGTGGGCAAAGGCGCTGAAAAAGCGTCGTGCCCACGCTGTCTCTCAATGGCAAAAAGATGCGTGGGCACGCTTCGCTTTGCCCTACGATTCCGCAAACACCGGATCATAGCGCTTGCAAAACTCTTCGATCACTTCGGAGCGGAAATCGGCGAGGCGCCCGAAGATGAGCTCATCCGGCCAATCCCACCAGGCGATGCGGCGCAGGCTGTCCGCAACGGAATCAGGAAAGCGCTTGCGGATCGGGCGGGCGGGAACGCCGCCGACGATCGTGTAGGGCTCGACATCGCGGCTGACGACAGCGCCTGCCGCAATCACCGCGCCGTCGCCGACGTTCACGCCGGGCAGCAGGATGGCGGCGTGTCCGATCCAGACATCATTGCCGACGATCACTTGGTCGCCGCGGCGGTCCGCGAAGAAGTCACGATCACGCGTTGCGCCCGTCTCGTAATATTCCGGGCAATAGGTGAAGCGATGCTGGGACGGCCGGCCCATCGGATGATTGGGCGCACCGATCCGCACCGAATTGGCGATGGCGGTGAATTTTCCGATTTCCGCGTCGGCGACCTCGCAATTCTCGCCGAGATAGGAGTAGTCGCCGAGCGAGGCATATTCGATGCGGGTATGGCTGAGGACCTCGCAGCGGCGGCCGATCTGCGCCTCGCGCTGGCGCACCGTGTCATGGATGATGGTTTCCGCGAGCTTGGGGCGGGGCGAGGTATCCATGAGGTGCTCCGAGAGCAGGTGCCGTAGGGTGGGCAAAGGCGCAACGCGCCGTGCCCACCATCTCTTTCTAATCGCACTCAGAACGTGGGCACGCTGCGCTTTGCCCACCCTACGAGAGCTGCGCTTGCCGCTTACGCGTGCAGCTTCTGCAATTCCTTCAGGATCGCTTCGCCCATCTGCGTGGTCGAGGCGGCCGTGGTGCCCTCCGACTTGATGTCGGCGGTGCGCAGGCCGCTGGCGAGCACGGCGGCGATCGCGGCGTCGACCTTGTCGGCGAGCGCGCCCATGTCGAAGGAGTAGCGCAGCGCCATGCCGAAGGACGAGATCATCGCAATGGGATTGGCGAGGCCCTGGCCTGCGATATCGGGCGCCGAGCCGTGCACCGGCTCGTACAGCGCCTTGCGCTTCTTGCTCTTGACGTCGACCTCGCCGAGCGAGGCCGAGGGCAGCATGCCGAGCGAACCCGTCAGCATCGCCGCGATGTCGGACAGCATGTCGCCGAACAGATTGTCGGTGACGATGACGTCGAACTGCTTCGGCGCCTTCACCAGCATCATGCCGCCGGAATCGGCGAGCTGATGCTCGAGCGTGACATCAGGATATTCGCGCTTGTGGACCGCCGTCATGACCTCGTTCCAGAGCACGCCCGACTTCATGACGTTGCGCTTCTCCATCGACGTCACCTTGTTCTTGCGCTTCCTGGCAAGCTCGAAGGCGACGCGGCCGATGCGCTCGATCTCATAGGTGTCGTAGACCTGGGTATCGACGGCGCGCTTCTGGCCGTTGCCGAGGTCGGTGATGGTCTTGGGCTCGCCGAAATAGACGCCGCCGGTGAGTTCGCGCACGATCATGATGTCGAGGCCCTCGACCGCCTCGCGCTTCAGGCTCGATGCATCGGCCAGCGCCGGATAGCACACGGCGGGACGGAGGTTGGCGAACAAGGCCAGATCCTTGCGCAGGCGCAGCAGGCCGGCCTCCGGGCGCACCTCGTAGGGCACCGCGTCCCACTTCGGACCGCCGACCGCGCCGAAGATGATGGCATCGGCGGCAAGCGCCTTGGCCATGTCACCCTCGGAGATCGACACCTTGTGCGCGTCATAGGCGGAGCCGCCGACGAGGCCGGTGTCGGTCTCGAACTTGGCGATCCCGGCCGAATTGAGCCAGTCGATCAGCCGCTTCACCTCGCCCATCACCTCGGGGCCGATACCGTCGCCGGGAAGCAGCAGCAGTTTGTGGGTCGCCATGGTCGTTTCCTCTGAGATCGATTTCGGCCGGAGTGCTAGAGCGGCGTTGCGCGCTTGGCAAGACACCATTGCCGGGGTGCGGCTGTGCAAGGCGGACGGAGCCTGACACACTGGGTAGGCCGGAGTACCCCTTGCACGTAGAAGACCGCCCGCCCTACGCGCATCCCGCGCGGCTGATCCTGACCCTGTCGCTGGCGGCCACCGTCGGGCTCGGCATCGGCCGCTTTGCTTATGCGCTGGTGCTGCCCGACATGCGGGAGGACCTCGGCTGGTCCTATTCGGCCGCCGGATTCATGAACACCATCAACGCCGTCGGCTATCTCGTGGGCGCGCTTGTGGCCTCGCGCCTGATCCAGCGCGTCGGCTGGGCGGCCGCGATCCGCGGCGGAACCCTCGCCTGCCTCGCCGCGCTCGCCATTTGCGCGCTGACGGGGAATTTCGTCGCGCTGAGCCTGGCGCGCCTCGTGCTGGGTCTCGGCGCCGCGGCCGGCTTCGTCGCCGGCGGCGCGCTGGCTGCGACCATCGCCCAGTCGCGTCCGGAGCGGGCCAATTTCCTGCTCAGCCTGTTCTATGCCGGGCCCGGCATCGGCATTCTGTCCTCGGGACTGATCGCCCCGTTCACGCTGCAATATTTCGGGCCGGGCTCGTGGTGGATGGTGTGGTGGGCGCTGACACTGCTCTCGGCCGCGATGACCGTGCCGCTGTTCCTGATCCGCATCGAAAGCGGCGCGCGTTTCTCGGAAGGCAGCCACGCCGCCTTCGCGATTCGTCCTGTGCTGATCTACCTCGCGGGCTACTTCCTGTTCGGCGCCGGCTACATCGCCTACATGACCTTCATGATCGCCTATGTGCGCGACGGCGGCGGCGGGGCCGCAGCGCAGGCCGCTTTCTGGGGCCTGATCGGCCTGTCCGCCTTCGTCACACCCTGGGCCTGGCGCGGCGTGTTGGCGCTCGATCGCGGCGGATTGGCCACCGCCATCATCCTCGGCACCAACGCGTTAGGAGCGGCCCTGCCGATGCTCGGGCATTCGCCGGCATGGCTCGCGGTCTCCGCGGTGGTGTTCGGCGTCGCCTTCTTCGCGGTGGTCGGCTCGACCACCGCCTTCGTGCGCTTCAACTATCCGCCAGGGATGTGGCCGACCGCGATCGCGGCGATGACGATCTCGTTCGGCGTCGGGCAAACGCTGGGGCCGATCGTGGTCGGCGCGATCACGGACGCGCTGGGGAGCTTGAGTTACGCGCTGAATGTGTCGGCGGCGCTGCTGGCGCTGGGGGCGGTCGCGGCGCTGTGTCAGGGGAAGGTGGGGCCAGCCAAGGAACCGGTGCTGTAGGGTGGGCAAAGGCGCACTTGCGCCGTGCCCACGATCTCTCTCGGATTGCAACAAGCGCGTGGGCACGCTTCGCTTTGCCCACCCTACGGCAGCTCCGCCGGAACGACGATCAGCTCCCGCTAAACGAATTATACCCCTGGTCTTCCCAATAGCCGCCCTTGTAGTCGTTGGTGACTTCCATCGAGACCACGTATTTCGGGTTCTTGAAGCCGAGCTTTGTCGGCACGCGGATCTTCATGGGGAAGCCGTAGGCGCGCGGCAGGATCTCGTTCGCGTATTTGAACGTCATCTGGGTCTGCGGATGCAGCGCGCTGCGCATGTCCAAGGGCGAATTATAGCCGTCCTTGTCGGCACACTGGAACCAGACATATTTGGCGCGCGTGTCGGCGCCGATCAGCTTGAGGAAATCGCGCAAGGGCGTGCCGGTCCAGCTGCCGATCGCGCTCCAGCCCTCGACGCAGATGTGACGGGTGATCTGCGTGACCTCAGGCAGCTTGTAGAGCTCGTCCAGCGTCCAGGACTTCTTGTTCTCGACGAGGCCGCGCACTTCGAGCTTCCAGTCGGCGCCAGCGACGTCGGGCGCGTCATCAAGATCGTAATAGGCATTGAACGGAAACGGCTTTGTAATCGCGCTCTCGGGGAAAGTTGGCGCCAGCGCATCGGGATTGAAAATGAAGGCCTGCACCGCATCGTTGAATTTCGAGACCTGCTTCAGCATCTCCTCGGCCGAGGACGAGTCGATCACATCGCAGCCGGTGAGCAGCGTCAGCGCGCCGAGACTGGCGCCGCCCGCGATGAAGCGGCGGCGGGTGACGTCGGGCATGGTCTTGATGGAGTCCTTGATCAAGAGCCGCTTGTCGACGCCGGGGATCAGGAATGAGCGCTTTGCCATGTTCTCCTCCTCAGCGGCCGATGATCATGGCGCGCAGGCTCTTCGGCACGAGCAGCGCGAGCAGGACGTGAACGACGAGGAACGCGCAGATTGCGGCCATGCAGAAGAAATGGATGTAGCGCGCGGTCGGGTAGTCGCCGAACAGCGTGACCAGCCAATGCAGCTGCACCGGCTTCCACATGCCCAGCCCCGTGAGCACGATCAGCACGCCGACCACGATGA
Source organism: Bradyrhizobium sp. AC87j1 (assembly GCF_002936975.1). NCBI lineage: Bacteria > Pseudomonadati > Pseudomonadota > Alphaproteobacteria > Hyphomicrobiales > Nitrobacteraceae > Bradyrhizobium > Bradyrhizobium sp. AC87j1. Next base: position 1,525 of record NZ_PTFE01000100.1, on the reverse strand, counting down.
TACCGGCATACAGCAGGCGCTGCACGTAATTGTAGACGGTGAGGTCGTCATGGCCGAGCTTGAAGGTCAGCGCTGCCCTGACGTCGTGGAGCACGCCTGACGGGGTGATTGGAAACAGTTTCTTGCGGAAGCGGCCGGTGGCGAAGCCCATGATGAGATAGGCGAGGCCGTTGATCATCAACAGCCACATCGCGGCAAAATGCCAGAGCAGGCCGCCGCCGAGCCAGCCGCCGAGCGTGTACTCGCGCGGAAAACTGAAGCCGAACAGCGGCGAGGCGTTGTAGATCTGCCAGCCCGACAGGATCATCAGGATCATGGCCAAGGCATTGACCCAGTGCATGACGCGGACCCAGGCGGGCTGGATCACTTTGCCCGGGGCGGCGCTGACCTGCTCGTCGGTGACTGTGAGGCTCGACATGATGGTTCCGTCCTGAACGTCGTGTGACACCGATTATACGCCGATGCGCCCGCTTTCGTTACGCCCTGTCCGCCATCGAATCGATAGCGTCGGGCTATGGCGGTCACAATAAAGCGAGCCGGGTGCCCCCGGCTCGCCGTTTCGTCGCATCCTGTTCGGGGGGATGAAACAGGATCGCGCGGTGTTACGTCGCCGGCATCAGCACGGTGTCGACCACATGGATCACGCCGTTCGACTGGTTGACGTTGGAGATCGTGACCATCGAGGTGCCGCCCTTGGCATCGACGATCCAGGTCTTGCCATCCATCTTCTTGACCGTCAGTTCCTCGCCTTCGGCGGTCTTCAGCTTCTTGCCCTCGGTGAGGTCGGAGGCCTCGAGCTTGCCGGGCACGACATGGTAGGTGAGGATCTTGGTCAGCGTCGCCTTGTTCTCGGGCTTGACCAGATTGTCGACGGTGCCGGCCGGCAGCTTGCCGAAGGCGGCGTTGGTCGGCGCGAACACCGTGAATGGGCCCTTGCCTTCCAGCGTCGGCACCAGGCCGGCCGCCTTCACCGCCGCGACCAGCGTGGTGTGGTCCTTCGAATTGACCGCGTTCTGGACGATGTTCTTGGACGGGAACATCGCGGCGCCGCCGACCATGACGGTCTTCTCCTCGGCGCGGACAGGCGCGACCACGGTCGCGGTGATGGCCAGGGCGCTGAAGGCGGCGGCGGCGAGATAGGCAATGCGCTTCGACATGGAAAGTCTCCCGATTGAATTGTAACCGGCGATGGCCGGTCTTGAGTTGGGGCAACAACGGCGGCTGCGACCTGTTGGCGTGAAGCAGCAGCGCCGTCGTTGGACCGAACTACGGGAGGATTCGCCGTGCGGTTTCGGAGAAAAATTCTTTGTGATGCGTGAAACTATGCGGCGGGGTGTCCGTGTGGTGGGCGTGCACACGGCACACCCCGCCGTCGTCCCGGACAAGCGAAGCGCAGATCCGGCAACTGTTATTGGGGGCCGGCCTTCAGGTACGGTTTCCTGTCGCGCATCATAGCGTTAAGGACCGTTAGCAGCTTCCTGGCAACGGCAATGAGGGCGAGCTTGGCCGGTTTGCCGACCTGTCG